>JBKBWB010000015.1:0-14610 GCA_046289215.1 Asticcacaulis sp.
GACCACGGCCAGTGCCTCGTGGCGTTGGGCCATAGACGAGGGTGTCTCCAGTCCCGAAACCGTATCATTGCTGAGGGCCGTGGACAGTTTGCCCTTGAACATTAAGGGGTTGAGTTCAAGCAGAAAAAACCGAAAGCTCGCCTGCTTTTCATTGGGAGAAGCGAGGCGGGCTCGGACCCGATAGGTGCAGCCCGCTTTGGGCCGGATATGGGCTTTGGCCGCCCCGAAGGTGCCAAAGTCGCCGCCGGTGATTTCGAAATAGGGGGCCGCCCTTAGCCCGGGAACCTGAAACGGCTCAGCCTTTGCCGTCAGGCCAAGTTCGCTCAGGCAGCGCTTGGCCTGAGTGTGCTCTTTATGGGATCGCGCCACCCCGGCGCTGATGAGCCACGGGGATGGGTTGTCTGGTGTGCTACGTTCGATGGTGTGTAAAATCAGTCCTTTAGCCAGTTCCGACTTTGTGCGGCGCTCAGACAGATCCTCTGCCCCGATAGGAAAGGGCGCGGTGGGCAAGTCCGCGTGTGCCGGCGTGGCCGCCCACACGGCTAGCAGGCATAGGGCCCCTAACACGGGCTTTTCAGCTATAATAAAAATTGCGAAATTCATGGAGCTGGTTATATTCTTTGGTGGGATTTAGTCAATCTGACGCGGCCCTGAGTCCAGTTTTTTCAAGGATTTGAAGATCATTGCCATGAAGCAGACAGAGGCCTTGGGGGCGCAAAGCGAGACACACCCAAAGTTGCCATGGCACGCGGGACAAATCCGGGTCCTGAAGGCCTTGCATCAGTCTGGACGCGCCTCGCGGGTCGAGTTGTCCGCGCTGACGGGCCTGTCGCCCCAGTCCATAACGCGGATCACTCAAGAGCTGATCGCGAACGGGCTCGTCCAAGAGCTGAAGCGGCGGCATACGGGGGGGATGGGGCAACCGGCCATCGAGTTGGGGCTGGTGCCGGGGCGATTGTTGTCTTTGGGCCTCGTGATCGAATTTGACCGACTGACCTGTCTGACCAGTGATCTGGCGACCGGCCTTGTGTCGCGTGAGGTCCAGGCCGGGGACTTTATACAAGCCGCTGAAAGCCTGCGGGCCGGTGAAGCGATGGTTCGCGATGCCCTTGCGGCCTTATCATCGGATGCCTTTGTCCTTGGGCTTGGTCTGTCGCAGTCCGGTTTCTTTTTTGATCCCTCGTCGCGAAAAATCTTAAGCCGCGGGGATGTCGAAGGCTGGATGTCGCTCGATCTGGCGGCCCATCTCGAAGCCCTGTTTGGCCTCGATGTGACCTTGGAAAACGACGGTTGCGCGGCAGCGGCGGGTCATCTCATCCACGGAGTTGGTACGCAATACAGCAGTTTTTTCCTTGTCTATATGACGCGCGGCGTCGGCGGCGGGGCGGTGTATGATCGACGGCTGATCCGTGGGCGTGCCGGAAATGCTGGTGAAATCGCGGAGCTTTTACCCCGTACGGCGATTGGTATTCCAAGACCTTCCGTCGAAAGTCTGAACCATTTTATGCAGCAGGCCTGGCGCGAGCCGGTGACACCTGAACGGATCCAGACCGCCTTGACGGCGCAAGATCCCGCCTTGATGGATTGGCTGGATCAATCGGCGTTTCATCTTAATCAGGCGCTTTTATCCGTCTGTGCCTTGCTGGATCCTGAGGCGATCATTTTAGCGGGCCGTTTGCCCTTGAATATCCGCCATGCCCTTGCCGCGCGTTTGACCCTGAAGGGGGCGTCCTACGCGGGGGTCAGCGCCCCTGCGCCGGAGATCGTCGTCGATCCTGATACGGATTGTCTCGAGCTGGGTGTGACCGCCTTACCCGTGACCCGCTTTTTCTCACAGTTCTCTTGAGCTTGGCACTAGAGCGGCCGGGCGCCTGATGACCCACAAGCCAAGACTGCTGAGTATGGCCAGGGCCACAAGGGCCAATGCCCCCCAACCTTGCCCGGACAACAGGTTGATGCCCGCAAAGATTAGGCTGAAGAGGGCTATGTTGCCCAAGGCCCAGGACGCAAAGGGGCGCGTCAAGGCGTGAACCGAACCGTGCCCGTTCTCAGACCATCCGGGGCCGGGTGGCCTGACCTGGTCAAAAAAGCGTTTGGCCGTCGTGCGCTCCCGGTCGGGCCACAGACGGGCCGTCAAAAGCGTGATGATGGCCCCAGCGAGGAAATTCACGCCGACCATCAGGGCAAAGGTCTTCGGGTCCTGGATATCGACCAGAACCAGCGTACTTCCGGCAATCAACAAAGAGGATATCCTCGACGTAATCTCGCTCAGCAGGCTCGTCCCCGACCAATACCATCGCGCGATGGCGACAAAGCCTGTCCCTGCCAACATCATGATGATGAACTGATAGATGCCGCGAATGCTGGGGATCCAGTTGGAAAAGGCGATTACGACAACCAGTCCCGACAGAATCAGAACCGCCCCGGTTTCGATTTGCTTTCGGCCCTTTTCGCCTAGGTCAGGTTTCAGCAGTAAGCCGACATCATTGACCAAATAGGACGCGCTTAGATTAAATCGGCTATTGACGCTGCCCAGAAAACTCAAGGCCACCGAGGCTGCCAACATCCCGAACAGGCCCGATGGTAAAAGGGCTTGGGCCATGCTCGGCAAGGCCTGCTCTGCCTTGGGCAGACCGGGGAAGTAAAACAGCGCTGCGGCTCCGATCACGTACCAACCCCAGGGCCGTAACAGATAGTGAAACACAGAAAAGCTCAGGACGGTGAGTCCGGCGTCGGTCTCGGAGCGCGAGGCGACCATGCGCTGGACCAACAGCGGCTGACCCGCTGCTGTATGCCACCAGCCAAAACCAAGCAAAAGCATGAGACTGAACGGATCCTGCCCGCCAAAACTGTCTAAAACGGGCGTATGAGACGCTTGGGCCGACAGGGTTTTTAAGGTGTCCAATCCAGCGGGCATTTGTGTGACCGCCAGAGCGGCCAGTATCAGCGAGACAATTACGGCAAAACCAAACTCAAGGGCATTAGTGTGCACAAGTCCCCGAAACCCGGCCATCAGGGTATAGAGGCCGGTCAGCAGCAGAAAGCCCGTACAAATCACACCGGAGAGTGAGACAAAGGTAACCCCCCAGGGTGTGTCTTTCAGCAACACCTCAAGGATCAGCCGAAAGGCCAGCACACTTGACGCCACCACAAAGGCATTGACCAGCAGTCCATCATTGACCGCCTTTAACAGCCTGTAGGCCTTGGCGAGCCGACTGTCCCCGTAGCGCAGCCGGATGACCTCGGCTTCGGTGACAAGTCCACTACGGCGCCAGAGGGGGGCAAAGAACATCAGCGTCGCCAGCACACCCGGGGCACTGACCCACCAGAACCAGTTACCGCCGAGGCCGTGGGCATAGACGGCGCCGGTAATCAGGATCGCCGTATCCGCAGACAGAGACGAGGCCGCCATCGACGCCCCAAGCGTCAGCCAGGAGAGTTGCCGACTGGCCAGAAAGCGCTCGGAGACCGATTGCGCGCGCGGGCGCAGCACCAAGCCCACCCCAGCAATCAGGGCCACCAACAGGATAAAGACCACCAAATCCAGAGACATGAATGACTATGGCAAATCCATGCGACAGTTCTGTTATGGTGTCTTGTGCGATCGTCGCATGATCGCCTCAAGGATCGCCATACAGATCAGGCTGCCCAATGCGGGGAGGACAAAGCTAAAGCCCAGGATAGTGTCTCGCGATATTTGCAGAATGGGGGTGCGTTCGTAACCGGAGGCGCTCATGGCTAAGCCGAATAGACCAGCCCCCAGTCCCATCGCGAGCTTTTGTGAAAAAATCGCCCAGGCAAAGAGCTGCCCACTCAGGGGTAGGCTGTGCTGGATCTCTAACTCTGCCGCTGCATCCGAGATAAGGGCCCAAATCAAAGCATAGATCCCGCTTAGTCCTGAACCCGCTATGGCGCTGCTCAGCATCAACCACGCGAGATTGGGGCCGGTGGTAAGTGTCCCGAGGACCCCGAGGAGGAAACCTAAGGCACTCAGGGCATGCGCCCACTGCATCGAACGGGCCTTGGAGCCTCTTGGCGACAAGTAAAGCCACAGGGGCAGGCTGAAGATCTGACCGGCCACCATCGCCCCCAGAAGCCAAGACGCACTCTGGGCCTCTCCCAGCCACTGGGTGGCAAAATAAAGGCTCGCCTTATTGAACAGCGGCAGAAAAAGGGCCGCGACGGCGCCGACAGTCAGGATCAGGACTGTGTTTGGCGCCTTGAGACCGGCCAGAAATGCTGCCTGCTTGGGTGGGGATTGTTGATGGGCGTGTCTGTCCCACGCTCTGACGGCAAGCCAAGCCAAGAGGATTGTTCCGCCGCCGATCAAGGGCAATAGGATCGTGAGGGCTGTCAGGGGTGCTTCCTGTAGCGGTGAATCCGGTGAGGCCTCGCGGACTAATCCCGGCAAGACGGCGGCCAAGGCCAAGGTTGCCAAAGATGAAAACAGAAAGCGCAGGATCGCGACGCGGCCATTGTCGGTGACAGCGGCCGAAATCTGCGTCAG
This sequence comes from Asticcacaulis sp., assembly GCA_046289215.1. Taxonomy (GTDB): domain Bacteria; phylum Pseudomonadota; class Alphaproteobacteria; order Caulobacterales; family Caulobacteraceae; genus Asticcacaulis. The sequence goes on from JBKBWB010000015.1 coordinate 4,508, forward strand.
CAGGGCATTGTGCGACAGGTCCAAACACGCATAGCCCAACCGGAATAGGGCTAAACTTAGGGCGATCAGGGCGACAGGGGCGTTTAAGTGGGTCATGGCAAACAGCGCAACAAAGCTTGCAACAGCTACGAGCGTGCCGAACAAGATCAGCGGTCCATAGCGCCCCAACGGAGATCGCAACTGGTCTGCGAGCCGTCCAATCCAAGGGTAGAGAACCGCATCAAGGATCAGGGACGCGAAAATCAAGCCGCCAGCCAAGGCTGCAGAAAGTCCCAACTGTTCCGTCAGCAGATACATCAGGGTGATGTCGACCGTGCCCCAAAGCAAGTTCTTGCCAAAATTGCCCGAGGCGTAGGCGAGCAGGCGGGGGTTAGACAGGGGCTCGGGGAGAAGCGGCATACCATGTCCTTAAGCGCGCTTGTTAAAGGGGGTGTGACGGTCTGGTCTCGCTTTGGGCTTGGGTTTCCGATGCATGCCATTGACTTTGTGATTTACACCCTTATCAGTGCAAATAAATAACTTATCGAGATTAAATCTTTTGAGCGCGGCAAGTGAGGCCATATGAAATTGCAGTCTTTGGGGGGGCTGGCGTGCGCGCTGTGGGCGGGTATGGCCTTGGCCGCGCCGCCATCAGGGCGTCTGAACAATGTTCAATTCATCGGGACGCATAATTCCTATCACGTCGCGCCGGATCGTGTGGTTCTGCGGACTATGCTCGAAACGAACTACGCAGAAAGCTCTGAATGGCCCGCCGAGCGATTGGTTCCCGCGCTGGATTACACCCACGATCCGCTAGAGGTGCAGCTGGACATGGGCCTTCGGGTATTTGAGCTTGATGTGCACGATGACCCGGACGGTGGGCGCTACGCCAATCCCGGATTTCTGAAAACGTTGCCTCAGAGTATTGCTCAGGGGCTTTCACCCGTTGATCCAGACGGAGACCTTCTCAAGCCCGGACTCAAGGTGTTTCATGCCGCAGATACCGATGTGCGCAGCCGATGTTTGCGTTTCATGCGGTGTTTGGAGATCCTGCGAGATTGGTCGCTCGCCAATCCTTGGCATATGCCGATCATTGTGCAGATCGAAACCAAGGAAAGCGTCAAGCCGCCCTTGGCCGGGGCCTATGTGTCTAAGGGGTCAGCGCCGTTCAAGGCCGAGGCATGGGGGCGTTTGCATGCCGAGATCGAGGCAGTGTTTTCGCGCGAACAGATCTTGAGGCCCTCTGAGGTTCAGGGCGATTATCCGAGTGTCAATGCGGCCGTACGCGCACGCGGCTGGCCGAAGGTTGAAGCCTTGCGCGGTCGGGTCATTTTCCTTCTTCTGGATGATCCGAAAAAGCAAACCGAGTATGCGGCCTTTACGGCAGGCCCCGTGACGCCGCTTCTGTTTGTTTCGCGCTCCGAGCGGGATCCGGCCACGGGCTGGCTGATCCAGCCCAAGCCCAAGGTCGCGCAGATCCGCTCGTGGGTCCGTCAGGGCTTTTTGGTTTATACGCGTGCGGATGCGGGCGGTGAGGATTCTGCTCAGGACATGGTCAAGCGCCGGAACGATGCGTTTGCCAGTGGCGCGCAAATGATCTCGACGGACTATCCCAAGCCGTCGCCACGAACGGGGCCCTATGTGGCGAAGTTTCCAAGCGGTTTTGTCCGCTGCAATCCGGCCCAGAAGGGGATGTGCCGAACGGAGACCCTTCAGGACGCCCCAAAAAAGCGAGAATAAAACGGAAGGGCGGCTGCGCCAATCAGACCGGCCTGCGGCCCCAAGGATGAGGCGATCACACGCGGCCGAGGTAGCATGACGCCCTCATTGCAAAACTGCTCATCATCAATCCGGACCACCAATTCTTGCAAGATATGGTGTGGCAATCGTCCTCCTACGATTAAGGCTCTGGGGTCCAGTAATCGCGCGGTAATCCAAAGGCCGTCGCGTAACTGGCTGGCGGCTCGATTGATCCAGGCGCGAAGGGGCGCGCAGGTCTGAGGTCGCAAATCCTCCAGATCGGAGAAGTCTTGAGCTGAAATCCCATTGGACCGCAGGGTTTCAAACAGATCCTGTCCCGAGGGGCGCGGCCGGTCGTTGGGGAACTGAACCCCAATCAAGCCCGCATTGCCATGGACCCCGCGGTAAAGGCGACCGTTCAGAATGAGGCCGCCGCCGATCCCATGGCCAATGTGGGCAAAATAAAAGTCGTCCACGGTCTGGCCGATCCCCATTAAGCGCTCACCCAGCGCGGCACTGGCGGCATCGTTTTCGACGAATACCGGGCAGGGAAGGTCCGCCTGAAGTGCTGCGCCGATATCGTCGCCCCGGAAGCCCGGAAACAGGGCGTGGGCATTGATCCGCTTTCGGTCCTGAATGAAGTCACCGGGCAGGGCAAACCCAACCCCGCTCAAACCTTGATGATCAATTTGGTGGTCGGCGCAGAGGGTCTGGATTTCCTGGAAAGCCAGGCGGGCCACGTCGCTGGGCGATTGAATATCCGCTTGAATCTGTTTGTGACCGAGTAAAGCGCCCCCCAAATTAATCAGCCCCACCTGAACCTGGCCTGTCGAAAAATAGACTCCGGCGGCATGGGCCGCCTCGGCCCGGATCATCAGCGGCCGTGCAGGCTGGCCTCGCCCCCCTTCGCGGCGGACATCTTCGGTCAAGAGGCCCTGATCGCTTAGGTCGCGGGTGATCCGCGTCACGGACATGGTCGAGAGCCGGGTCAGGGGCGTAATGTTGACCCGCGCAATGGGGCCATGCCGCCAGATTACATCCAGGACTTGGCGGTCACTATCGCTCAGGGAGAAGGTATCGGTCATGGAGCGTGCTTATTCCTAACATAACGATTTGAAAAGTGGGTTATTAATTATCGTATCGATATTAAATGTGTCACAAAGCCATGGTACGCCTCCTTGTCAGAGCGGATGGGATAGCCGCATAGGAAAGGGATAAGGCCATGGGGATGTTGAATTTTACGGCGGACTTAAAATCGTCCGCAAAATACGTCACGGGGGTGTCCGGCCTCGCGTTGATCTGGGCGCTGGGCGCTACGACGGCTATGGCTCAGTCTTCGGGTCAGTCTACGCCGGCTGTTAAGGCTGAGGCTCCGGTCGAGGAAATCGTCGTAACGGGCCGTCGCAATGTGGCGCCGTCGCTTGTGAGCTTGCGGCAGGCGCAATCGGCAGTGGCGGATAGCCTTACCCAGGCCCAGATCGAGGCCATGCCGGACACCACTCTGGCCCAGACGCTTGACCGGATTGTCGGCGTCAGCTCGGATCGCGGTTTTGGCACATCCGAAGGCCGCACGGTCACGATCCGCGGCTTTGATGCGCGCTATAACTCCATGACCGTGGATGGCGCGCCGGTGTGGAATTCGAGCCGTAACAATCGCGGCACCCAGCTGGACGTGTTCCCGGCGTCGGTTGTGGCCCAGGTGGATGTGTTCAAGACGGTTACTCCGGGCATGGATGCCAATTCCATCGGTGGCCACATTGCCATGCGCACCTTGCGTGCCTTTGATGGCGGCACCCAACCCTATATGCGGGCCCGTGCGCTCTATGGCGTGAACGATCAAAGCGGCAAGCCCAATGACTCGCGTCCGGCCTTCCGTGTCGAAGCGGGGGGCAAGTTCACCTTCGGCGCTGACAAGAACTACGGCGTTGTTTTGGGTGTCGATTATCAGCAAAACGAATTTTACGACAACGTCAGCGAAGTGACGGGCTATTCCCCGGTCAACGGTGTTGATGTCCTCAACGGCAGTGGTTTCCGCGGTATTTTCCAGCGCGAAACCTCGACCCTCTCAGCCTATGGCAAGCTGGAAGCCCGCGCCACCGACCAATTCTATGCCTTTGCGTCGCTGAGCTTTTTCGATGATCGGCGCGAGGAAAACTGGAACCGGGGCGGGGTGTTTACCGGGGCGAACCGCGTGACCAATGTCGCTCAGGTGTCGGGCACATTTACCGGCGCGACGGCGGAGCAATATTTCGAGACCTATGATCTGGATCGTCAAACCCTCCAGTTCGTGACCGGCTTTGACTATCGCCTCGGGGCCCTCAGCGCCCTGACGGTTCGCGCTTCTTACCTGGACTATGAGCACAACGAAGCTCTGTTCCGTTCGGAACGCTTCCAGCTTGGCGGTCTGGCCGGGGCCTATCAAATCAGCGACACCGTGCCGGGCTTTGCGCTCAATGCCGATCCGCGCCTCAGCAACCCAGCCAGCTGGGTTCATCGCACTGGGCGCGATGCCTTTGATCTGCTGATCCCGCACCAAGACAAGGTGTCTCATTTCCAGGCTGACTATCGATACAACAGCCACGCCAAGTCGGAGGGCTTTGGGTTTGAAGGCGGCCTCTACGCCCGGCGTCTGGACCGGTCCCATGACCGGACGACGAACAACTGGCGTCTGGCTTCGGGCAAGGTCTATACGTTGGCCAACGCCGCGCGTCCGGGCCAGACGATTGATGGGGTTACGCCGACCTTTATCGATCATAAGGCCTATCGCGATTACATGGTTGCCAACGGGACCTTCTCACGCACCACTGATGACGCCTCCGACTATACGCTGATCGAAGACGTGCTGGCGGCCCACGCCACGGCGATCTGGGACTTTGGGGACCTGCGCCTGCAAGGCGGGGTTCGCGTCGAAAAAACCCAGTTTGAAAATGCGACCTCGGATACCCGTTCAGGCAAGCTGGCGGCCGAAGTTCGGAATGTCGACTATACCAACTGGTTGCCCAATCTTCAGGCCAGCTATGATTTCGGCACCGATGTGCGCTTGCGCGCGGCGGCCACCCGTACGCTCGCCCGTCCGGATTTCTCCGACTTTGCTTTCGGCCAGTCGGTCACACTCGATGGCAATGGCTATCCAGTGATTTCCGGGGCTAACCCGCGCCTGGAGCCGCGGATCGCCGACAATCTGGATCTGAGCCTCGATTGGTACCGTGACGGCGGGTTCGTCTCGATCGGCCTGTTCCGCAAGGTGCTGAAGGACGAAACCTTCCGCCAGCGCCGTGAAACCCGCAACGAAGCCGGGATTGTCACCCTGACCGAGACCATCCCGCTCAACACCGGCGATGCCCGCGTCAACGGGCTTGAAGTCAGCTTTGTCCAGGACCGCTTTGATAACCTGCCGGCGCCGTTTGATGGTCTGGGCCTGTCCGCCAACTACACTCTGCTGCAAGGCAAGTGGGACGTGGTCTTTACCGACGGATCGACCCGTTCGGTGGGGGGGCTTCGCAACCAGCCCAAGTGGCTCGCCAACCTCAACCTGACCTATAACAAGGGCCCGTTTGAGGCGCTGCTGGCCTATCGCCTGCGCGGCCGCACCTTTACCGGGACCTTTGGCACCACGGCGGTGGATGACCAGTGGGTTGATGCCTATGAGCGCCTTGATCTCAGCGCCAGCTATGACCTCGGCGGCGGTCTGAAGCTGACCGGCCAGGTGCGCAACCTCAATGAAGCCGACTGGATCGAACAGTCGGGCGTGAAATCAGACTCCCTCCGCGCCGCCTATAACCCGGGTCGCACGGTTTGGGTCGGGGTCACCTACAAGCCGGGTTTCTAAGTCTGATTGAACCTGTCGGCCATAGGTCGGCAGGTTCACCCAGTTGAGTACTGCGTCCCAATCAGCACGGTGGCTCAACGAGCCCGCCTTTTGAAGGAGTGAGTCATGAGTGAAAGCGCGTTGAAAGCCAGAAAAGGCGCCAAGGGGCTGGCCTGCGGCATTGCGGCTGCGGTCCTATTTTTTGGTCAGGCGGCTGCGGCCTATGATGCCTCAACCTGTCCGACAGGGTTGGGTGGCAACGGTTGGAATATCGATAAAATTCGCGATTTCGGGCTTTACATGGGGCAGCCTGAAAAGCAGCTCATGCTCTGTCTGCATCGGGGATTGCATTCGAACTATAATGATAACATCGACCCTGATTTTAAGCAGTATACGACTGATGTTCCCGATAATAGCTGGGAAGGCTTAAACCTTGGATTCCGTTGGGCCCCTTGTGTTGAGGTGGATGTCACGTCTCGTACATTGGACAAGGAGGCGGACCAAGCCGGGTCTTCGCGCGCTGTCTTGGCTCACGAAGCGCTGGCCAACCGGATGGTCTCGAACGGAACCCTAGTTTTAGGCAATAAGGTCCGTCTGCCTGACGGCTGTACCAAAGTGCCTGGGCAGCCGGCCGGTACAACGTACAGAGCAACTTGCAAAATCAAGCCCTTGTACAACCGCGCTACGGACACCTATTCGGCCCCCACGCCTTCAGAGCGGATTCCTTTCCGTGCAAAAGGGAACGACATATTAACGGGCACTCAAAAGTCCTTAATAAGTGGGTCCTTGAGGACGGTTTACAGCTCAGATCAATCAACAACTGGGCATGATATAGTAAGATTTGCTGATCTACTGAAATGGGTCAATAAATGCCGTAAAGAAAAAAATTCGATTGGACTTGTTGTCTTGGATCTGAAGACAGCAGAAACAATTCCTGATATTTATAATGACTTCAAGGCATTTTACGACGCTTTGCCAGTTGGCGAGCGGGCGGCATTTACAAGGCACTTTTTCGTCAAGACTAAGCCGTGGAAAATGTATCTGACGTACGTCGATCAGGACGCCGCTTGGCTTACGGGTTATTTGGATAAGTTTGCAGATCTGGGCGTTCCAGCCATCGATACAATCGCGCAAGCCGGAACGGATAATACTAAGGGGTCCGAGCCCATTGCAGGCGTTGATTACAAGGCTGTGGAACCTTTCTTTGAAAGAAGAACATCTGATGTGAGTAAAAATAGAGGCAGATTCGCCTACGAAATTGTTGTGCCCGGAACGTCACGGTATAACCCATTAAGATCTGGCAAATTAACGATCAATATGCCAAGTGATTGTAATTATGGAAGCTACTCTAAGAGAAGCTTGGCTCAGATTGCTGATCTGTCGAGGACGTGTAACAAGTATTCCCGTGCTGGCACTGGGAAGCCTAAGGCTCCGCAGATCTGGGGCTGGGTGCCTTTGGAAGATGCGCGGGCAGCCAAGCTGATCAAGTCGGACGGCACGAGTGCCGTACCGGGCAGCGCCAGCCAGTACGTTAGCTTTGATGGTAAATTCCCCTTCGGCATTGCCTCTGGCGCCGCTGAGCCTCAAGCGTTCAGGGTCGATCAGGATAATCAGGAGCGTGTCGACAACTGGGTGACCAATGAAATTGGGGCGCGGGCGATCACCATCGACAGCGTTTCAAAATTCCGGACCATGTTCACGGGCTACACCACCTCCCAAAATCACTTTGGCTGGTACTAAGTTCAGCACGCATGGGGACTGAACACAGTCGGCGATCCGCGCAAGGTCAATCCCCGGTCCTGTGCGGTCGACCTCGGCAAAAGAGACGGAACTCCACTTCGGTCTCTTCTGTCGAAATAAACTTAACCGCCCCGGAGTGATCCGGGGCGGTTTTTTGCGCTGTCGCAAACAGGCAATCTGTGGCCCTGTCAGCAAGTCGCCTAAGCGGGGGAACGTTAATTAGGGCTGATCCGCTTATGGTCGATTAAGACATCAAGACGGATGCGGGGAGCAAGAGAGAAGTGCCCGTTTGTGTTGAGATCCGGTTCATGCAATTCTCCTCCGAAGTTCAGGCCGCCCAGAGCGCCTGTGTCGCGCTTGTAGACGTTAAAAGGACTTCGCTACAATTCATAACTGGCATTATCGCACCCAAAACTACGTCCTCTTGGGCTAAGCCTTCGCCCAATCCACCCACGCCTTAGCGGCACAATGTGGTTTCTAATGTTTATTGTATTTTCTGTTAATCAGTAAAATAAATAATGAGAGAAAGGTTGTATTATGCACATTATCGCAGATTATTTTGACCCCAAAGACTCACTTTTTTATTCTCTCATAGCGCTGCCTCTCGTAGCATTGATTGTTTATTTTTTATCCGGAAAGAAACGGATTATTTTATCAATTTTGGTTACATGCATTCCGACAATCATTTTTATGATTGTTGTCATTGCATGTTTGCCAATCATCGGCTTCCCTATTGATTTCACAAAGCATGTTGGAATTGGAATGGGGATGGTCATGATTCCTATCTATAATTTACTATGGATTCCACCTGCTTTATTGGGCTTTTGGCTCGGAAAAGTAGCCCTCTGGCTTAAGAAAAGAAGGTTGAAACGGGATAGACGTTCATGAGACGTGAAGGGCCGTGAAAATGCAATTGTGCAGTAAAGAGTTTTGCGAAACTTAAACTATTGAAATTAAAGCTAGTTTAAAAACAAGTTGGCGGACAGAGAGGGATTCGAACCCTCGATAGAGTTGCCCCTATACACGCGTTCCAGGCGTGCGCCTTCAACCACTCGGCCACCTGTCCATAACCATGTCGACGTGCGCCGGTTGAAGCGCACGCGTATCTTTAGACAAGGGCATGATCCGAAGATCATGCGGTGCGCCTTCAACCGCTCGGCCACCTGTCATAACCCTATCGCCATGCGCCGGTTGAAGCGCAAGCGGCCGGATGAGGGGGCAAATCAGAGCCCCGTCACCAGCGAAGTCGCGCAATATACTGAGCTTCGCTCCGAGAGCAAGACGGCATTGAAAAGAATTGTAATCTGCGGCCCACGCCTTATCTCTGGGGGTGAAACATGGTTTTGCCCCGGAGTTTATCATGGCTGGCTCCCTTGAGCGTCCCTTGACACTGCCCACCGCTGAACAGGCCTTGCCGGGTCGGTCAGAGGCCATCCCCACGGATACCCTGCATGCGGTGCTGGGGACGCCGCTCAAGGGGCCGTTTGATCCGTCGCTGGCGCGGGCGGTGTTTGCCATGGGCTGTTTCTGGGGCGTGGAGCGGGTGTTCTGGCGCGTGCCGGGGGTCTATGTCACGGCGGCGGGTTATGCAGGCGGGCTGACGCCCAACCCGACCTATCACGAGGTCTGCACGGGCATGACCGGCCACACCGAGGTGGTGCTGGTGATGTTTGATCCGGCGAAGGTCAGCTATGGCCACCTTTTGAAGGTGTTCTGGGAAAACCACGACCCGACCCAAGGCATGCGTCAGGGCGGGGATATCGGCACTCAGTACCGCTCGGCCATCTATACCACGAGCCCGGCCCAGCAGGCCGAGGCCGAAGCCAGCCGGGCGGCCTATCAGGCGGCGCTGAGCGCGCGGGGCTTGGGGACGATCACCACCGAGATCGCGCCGGAAGGGCCGTTCTTCTACGCTGAAGACTATCATCAGGGCTATCTGGAGAAGAACCCCGGCGGCTATTGCGGTATCAAGGGGACCGGGGTTGGGTGTCCTGCGGGGCTTGATCTGGACTGAGGCGCTAGAACGGCAGAAGCGCGGCGAGGCGCTCGGGGGTCAGTTCCGTCGGGCCCCAGCGCGGGCTGAGGCCCCCCAAGAGCCGGACATAGTCCTCCACCAGGGCCGCCTGTTGTTCATAGCCGAGGGCCGCAAAGCCCAGGGACAGCGTCGTGTGGTCATAGCGATAGATCCCCCGCTCGCGCCAGAGATAGCGCATGGCGGTCAGGCCTTGGCGATACTGCACCACATGCCAGAGTTCATGGGCCAGGACTGCGCGCTGGGCGACGGGGAGAGACAGGTCCGGCGGGAGGCCCGGCCAGAAGATCAGGGAACCGCGGACTACAATCTGTTGTCCCCGGCCGATGGCGCGCGCAACGATGGACACGGGGTGTTCCTGATCGCGCAAGATCGCACTCTCAGCGGCTGCGACCAGTCCGGCGGGCAGACAGGCTTTTTCGGCCTCACTTAGACTGCGCTCAGAGGGCCTCCCAAATTGGAATAATCGTGTCTGGGGCAACCTCGTGTGCATGGCTCACTGTAAACCTATGCAAAGCCTTGGGCCAAGGATCGGTCGTTCAGGCTAAAAAAAGGCCGCAGCGGGGAGGCTGCGGCCAGTTCGGGGAGGGAGAAGTTGGTCGTAAGTCGCTTAGAACTCCTTACGCAGGTTCACACCGAGGGTGCGGGGCTGGTTGACCGTGTAGCCCACCCGGCCTTCGCCCCCGCGCTCGCGGTCAAGACCGAGATAGGCGCGCTCGTCGAACAGGTTGTTGACGTAGGCCGTGACTTCCCAGCTGAAGGGGACCCGCAGACCGACCCGGGCATTGGCCACCGTCCAGGACG
>JBKBWB010000372.1:0-1962 GCA_046289215.1 Asticcacaulis sp.
GACCTGCTCGGCCTCGTTGTGGCGCAAAAGGCCCGTATCAACGAACACACAGGTGAGCTGATCGCCAATCGCTTCGTGGATCAGCACGGCGGCTACGGACGAGTCGACCCCGCCGGACAGGCCACAAATGACCCGGCCCGTACCGACCTGATCACGGATTTTCTGGACCATTTCGGCGCGGAAGGCGGCCATGGTCCAGTCGCCGCTGAGGCCCGCAATCTCGAACAAGAAATTGCGGATCAGCTGGGTACCGCGCGGGGTGTGCACCACTTCGGGGTGGAACTGCACGGCATAGAAACGGCGGGTCTCATCACCGATGGCGGCAAAGGGCGCGCCCTCAGAGGTGGCCAGGACCTTGAAGCCCTCGGGGATGGCGGTGACGCGGTCACCATGGCTCATCCACACCGGCTCCTTGTCGCCGGCCGCACCGATCCCGGCAAACAGGGGGCTGGTCTCGACGAGGGTAATGTCCGCGCGGCCGAATTCACGATGATGGCCGCTTTCGACGCGCCCGCCCAGCAGGTCGCACATCAGCTGCTCGCCATAGCAGATGCCAAACACTGGTACGCCCAGCTCAAACACCCGGCGCGACAGGCGCGGCCCGGTGCTTTCGGTGACGCTGTGGGGGCTGCCCGACAGGATCACCGCGCGCGGGGCAAAGGTGTCCAGCAAGGCCTCCGCCTTATCGAACGGATGGATCTCGCAATAGACCCCGCATTCGCGCACGCGGCGGGCGATCAGCTGAGTCACCTGAGAGCCGAAATCGACAATCAGAACCCGTTCGTGGTGGGCGGGATCGGCCATGGTCAGGCTTTCCTTTCAAACAGGGCAACAAAGAACCCGTCGGTCTGGGTCGCGGCGGGCGACAGGCGAAGGGTATGGCCACCGGCGGCCAGGGTCGAGAGCTGGCGGCCCCCGTCAGGGCTGATCTGGGGCACAGCCAAAGCGGCATCAACAGATAAAGGGGTAAATTCAGGATGGGCGGACGCAAAGGCCGCGGCGCTTTGCTCGTTTTCATCCGGCAGGATCGAACAGGTGGCATAGACAAGGCGACCGCCGGGCTTCACCAGCCGGGCCGCGCGCTCAAGGATCGTCACCTGAAGCGCATGAAGGCGCAGCACCTCGGCTTCGGTCAGGGCATGGGCGGTTTCGGGGCGACGCCGCCAAACACCCGATCCGGAACAGGGGGCATCGACCAGCACCCGGTCGGCCAGACCCACCAGATCCTCCATCCCCTCACCGTCCGCTCCAAGCTGGCGCAGATCGGCCTCAAGCCCGGCGCGTTTCAGGCGCGGGCGGATATTGTTGAGCCGGGTTTTCTCGACGTCGGAGGCAATCAGGCGCCCCTGTCCGCCCATGGCCTGGAGCATGGCCAGGGTCTTGCCCCCGCCCCCGGCGCAATAGTCGATCACGGTCATACCGGGCTCGGCCCCAACGAGGAAACCGGCAAGCTGGGAGCCCTCGTCCTGGATTTCGATGCGCCCCTGACCGAAGGCCGGCAAGGCGCGCACATTCGGCGGCGGCTCGGACGGTAACCGCAGGCCTAGGGCCGAAAACGGCGTCAGGGCGGGCTTATAGCCCAGCATTTCAAGACCCTGCTTGAGGCTGTCGCGGTCATCGCCATTGACCCGCAGATCAATCGGTGCACGCGGCAACATCAAGGCCTCAGCCTCGATCAACCATTGATCGCCATAGACCGTTTTCAGGCGATCCGCGACAAAGCCCGGAAGACCCGCTTCGAGCCAAGCTGGAGCCTCGCCGGGGTCGGCACTGATGCGGCGGCGCTCCTCGTCCGTCAGGGGCGACGGGGCATAACCCTCGCCGGAAAACGCTTCGGAGATGGCGTCGATGGCCAAGCCGTCGATCAGGGCCAAGGAGCCGATCACCAGCGCCCGACCGCTTTCGTCCTGCATGAGGTGAGCCAGACGAGCCTGGGCGCGCAGGCACTTATAGACCCGGTCG
>JBKBWB010000016.1:0-14577 GCA_046289215.1 Asticcacaulis sp.
GCTCGTCGAAACCGTCCCGCTCGTCGTCGATACCCGCAATGCCACCAAGGACCTGACCGAAGCGCTGCAGAAAAAGGTCGTCAAGGCCTAAGCCCGTTCAGCCAAACACCTGACGAAGACAAAACGCTATGGCGTGGGCCTAACGCCCCACGCCATAGTCGTGTATAGACACACGCGGCTCAACCCACGACGCCATGTCCCATAAACGGTTCCAACCACACCTTACCGTCTCAACCCACTCCGTCTCGTCTCGTAACGTCAAACATAAACGACTATGAAAATAGGCTTCTACATCTTTTTGAAGGCCAGCAAGCCATATACGAATGGTAAGTGAAAGGTCATTTCCTCAACGAGTTTAAATCCATGTTCGTACATGAAATCATCGAACCAAGCGCGATTAACATGGAACAAATGCTCCGAGTCATAAGGCTTAATTGTAAATGAGTAAGGATCATAAAAAGGCGCATCATCAAATAATGTAATGCTGAGGACGTAGTGCCCCCCCGGCGTCAGAACTCTGTTCGCCTCTCTCATACCCTGATCTAGCAGGTAGTAGTGATCGATCGCGCCCCCCGACGCAATAAGATCAAAGCTTTCGTCCTCCCAAGGAAGGAATTCGCCAGCCGTTTGCGCAAAGACGAAGGGATGTTCCTCATAGGGGGCCAACAAATCAACGCCGTGAAGGGTCTTGATGTTCGCCTTGCGCAGGTAAGACGGAATCGCCTGTGGACCGCAGCCAATGTCCAAAGTTGCACGGGACCGCATCAGGTAAGGCAAGAGGAAGGCCTCGAACTGGTCTGCCTGGTGAACGCCAGATGTCGAGCAACTCTCGGGCGGAAAACCAACATAGCTTGCCGCGCCGACTTCGAAGGCAGTTTTAAAGATATCAAAATTATGCGGAGCAAGCTCTTCGAATTTACGCCAGATTTCTTCAACAGGAATCGGTTCACGCATCTTGGGAATTTTAGGTTTTGGCAAAGCGGACGCACTATTGAATTCCAATTCAATAAGTTGCGCGCGCTGCCTCAACATCACATCCTGAAGACGATCAACAGTATTATAATTTTCTATGTCTTGCCCCATCATCAAGCCAGAAGCATTGGACAAGGCATACATACGCATAGAAAGACTAGAAAGCTGTATATTAAGATTATCTATATTTCCAGAAACGACATCAATATAATTTTTTAAATTTAGCAGATCAATTCGGGCCTCGTTTGTTAAGCCGGAAAATAGATCAATCTTTGCGTCAACGGTTTGAAGTTGAAGTTCATGATTATTGATAATATTTTTTACATAATCAATTTCAGAGTCAGCAATATGAGCGGATCCTTCTGTCTTTATTTGATAATTTTCACCTAATTTATTTATGGACGAGATTTCAGATTTAACTAAATTGATCTGATCGACCGCCGAACGCAATTCATTTGAATATTCGAATATTGATGCCGCAAATTCTTTAGATTTAATTTCACTACCTTCAAATTGCTTTTCAATATTGCTCAAAGAATTGGCAATCTTGGCAATTTCCTTACCTGCCAAATCGGATTTGTCCCGCAAGTAGGCAAAATCACGCTCAATGTATGCAAATTTTTGCGAATTTAATTCTACTTTATTATTAATTTCATCAATTAAATTTATCTTGTTAACATCACGTTCAACGTATGCAAGCTTGGAATCAAGTAAATCTACTTTGCTAAGCACATCATCTATTACGCTAATTTTTTTTAGATCACGATCAATATAATTAAATTTTGAGTCCAAAATTTCAAATTTTTGATTGATTTCTTCAACAAGAGCAAACTTAGAGAGGTCTCGTTCCATAAATTTTGATTTTGATTCAAGTAAATCTATTTTACTATTAATCCCATCAACTAATTCTAGTTTAGAAATATCTCGCTCCAAATAGGATATTTTTGACTCACACAAATCAAGTTTATTTTTCAGGGCGGAAACCGCTTTTTCGGAGTCATTTACATGACCCTTCAGAATATTTTCAACAGAATTAAATTGTTTGGATAGATTAGATATTTCTTCTTTTTCTTTGTATATCAATTCGTCAGCATATGATTTTTGACTATTTCCAGCATCCTTGACTGCAATATCGATTAATTTGACGGTATCAGAATTTATATTTTTAAGCGTTTTTTCAAATTTATAATCAGATTCAATCTTTGTATCATCAATTTCTTTTACAAGATTTTCAATCTTATGATTGACAGCACCAATCAAATTTTCAATCAAATGACTTTGAAGTTCTATCAAATCCACAATCGATTTGCTGACCTGACCATCCCCTCCCATGAGCGCGCCCAAATCCAATTTGGATTTAGAAGATGAAACCATGCTTTTCAGGCGAGCAATCTCACTTCTAACATGCGCGCAATCAACTTCAGGCATTTTTTCCTCATGAAAACGAACTTACAGCATACGAGCAAACGATTGAGCTGTAATGTTAGCCGCCCTTTGGGCTGAATGCCACTCTGAAATCCACTTTTGCGCACTCTCGCCTAAGCCCGCCTTATCCGCTGGATCCAGCAGACATTGCTCCATGATGACAGCGAGGGATTCAGAATCGTGTGCCCGCAATATGGGCGGGACACTACCAAAGAAGACCTCATCGTTATCAGCGTAAGTTCCTGTCAACAAACGCGACGCCAAGGCCATGGTTTCGAAAGCAACCCCGCCAAATCCAGGAATGCCAAACTGGTCTATGACACCAAGACTTTGACAGGTTTTTTCCCACAACTCTTGTCGGCTCATTGGATTAACCAACTTAACGATATGACCGACCTTGAGCTTCTTAATCAGGCTTTTTGTCTGATCAACATCCGGGCCCCAGCCAACCATTTCTACGATAAAGTCTTTGTACCCCTTATCGCTTAGTATTTTGGCGGCGTAAACAATGTAATCGTTACACTTGGAGTCAGACTTAGGTCTATTATACCACCATTGCCGCGAAGGGCTGAGGAAAAATGGCACCTTTGGCGCCTTCATGCTTTCTCTGTATTTATTTGAAAAATTGATAACCTTTTGCTCATCAAATGCATGTGGAATAAAAATTGTTTTATTTTCGAGATTTTCAATTTTTTGTTCAACCAATGGGTAATCCGAATTTGTGACAAAAACACCCAAAGCGTTTTTGTAACCGGCGTAGACTTGCCGTCCCATAGGATCATCATTGAACGGTATGCTGCGAATGGTTCCGATTTCATATCCGAAATATGGCTTGTAACCCGCAGTGTAGCCTATGATGGGATAGGCAGCCTGAAAAACAGCTGTCTCATACTCCTCTAAGAGCATCTTCCAGTAGTGGCTGTAAAATTTATAAGCTTGCCAATCTTCCTCTTTCAAATCCGCCGGTTTTTCCGGAGCTCTCCCTCTTAGTGATCCATAGATCTCAATACCAAGCGCAAAAATCCAACCATTTGTACGCCCATCTTCGACCAGATATTTTAGTTTTGGCGAATATGGGATGTAGGCATCGAGAAAGCCACGCTCGAATGGGTAGCTAATCATTTTAACAGCTTCATCGGAAGCAGACAGTGATGCGCATTGACGCACACAATCGAGAAGCTCCTCAGCTTTTCGTGCAATCTTGAAATTTTCAATATCGGCCTGGCTTAAGGATAGATCTTTGATTTTTTCCTTAAAAGTAGATTCAGACCAATAAAGCGTCTGAGGGAAATACGTCTTCTCAGTTACACACTTTAATCGATTATATTCTAATGATGCCCAAGCCTTCTTGGCTAAATATTTATTCCCAGCCCGCTTAAGCTTTAAATAGGCATAGCAGTTCGGAAATGGGCCTTGGGCAAACCAATCGGGTCGGAAACGAAGATTCTTATCTATACGCCAGAAATTTGCAAAATATGGATCATCACCCAACTCTTCCAAATTAATTTTGGCATTAGTTAAATAATGAAACTCTGGGGTCCCCGCAAAATGATAAAAATCAAAACCTATAACATCACAGTCATTATCGATCTTCTGAAGCACCAATGCTTTCAGAAGTCCATACATAGCAATATTCCCAACAATTAGCACTTTCAAATCTTTGGAATTGCTAATTTTTGATTTAATTTTCCTTGTGACTAAATTTTTTGCGATCCTAAGTTCACGATCCAAATTTGCATGAACATAGTTCAAGACCCCCATATCATTGAGATCTGCGAACTGACTATTTTCCCATAGAACATTGTTCTCAGTTTTAATTACTTTAACTACTTTTTCTAATTTACTTATGAATGCATTTTTGTTCATGGTGTGACCAAAGTACTTAACGTTGTGCGGTGCCTTATACCACCTGTGGCTTATTTAACAAGTCATTATGACCGCGTCAATTTTGCTCAATTTTTAATTGAATGGCAATAGAATATAACTATTTATCTTTTGGGGCACTAGCAATGCTTTAACTTTCACAATAATCACTTTAAGTCATAATTTTGTTCTCATTGGTTATGTATAGTTTTTTCCAATATAAACTCTTGAGCAAATTGCAGAGAAATATTCATGAAAAACCCCCCGATCCGTAGACCGGGGGGTAAGGCGGAGACTGAAAGATCCGGGGTATCAGGCCAGATGCAGATCGTAGCGATCGGCCGTCATGACCTTGGTCCAGGCCTGGATGAAGTCACGGGCAAAGGTCTCGCGATTATCATCCTGGGCATAGACTTCGGCATAGGCCCGCAGCACCGAGTTGGAGCCGAACACCAGATCCACGCGGGTGGCAGTGTAGCGGGTTTCGCCGGTTTTGCGGTCCGTCAGGGCATAGAGGTTGCGCCCCTTGGGCTCCCACTTCAGCCCCATGTCGGTGAGGGTGACAAAGAAGTCCGGGGTCAGGACCCCCGGGGTGGCGGTAAAGACACCATGGGCGGTTCCGCCGTGGTTGGTCCCGAGGGCGCGCATCCCCCCGATCAGCACGGTCATGTCGACCGCCGTCAGCCCCATCAGCTGGGCCCGGTCAAGCAGCAGCTCTTCGGGCTGGACGCTGTAGTGGTCCTTTTGCCAGTTGCGGAAGCCGTCGGCGAGCGGTTCGAGCACGTCAAAGGACGCCGCATCGGTGTGCTCAGGCGTCGCATCCCCGCGTCCGGGATGGAACGGCACCGGCAGATTAAGGCCCGCCGCCTTGACCGCATCCTCGATGCCGGTGTTCCCCGCCAGCACGATGGTGTCAGCCACGCTGGCCCCGAATTGGGACGCCAGCGGCTCAAGCACCGCCAGCACCCGGGCCAGACGCTCAGGCTCGTTCCCGGCCCAGTCTTTTTGCGGGGCCAGACGGATCCGGGCGCCATTGGCCCCGCCGCGATAATCCGACTGGCGGAAGGTACGGGCGCTGTCCCAGGCGGTAGCCACCCGGTCGGCAATGCTGAGGCCGCTGGCGCGGATAGCCGCCTTCAGCCCGTCCACGTCATAGGCTGTGGTTCCGGCCGGAACCGGGTCTTGCCAGATCAGATCTTCGGCCGGGACTTCGGGTCCGACATAACGGATCTTGGGTCCCATATCGCGGTGGGTCAGCTTGAACCAGGCGCGGGCGAACACCTCCGAGAAATAGGCCGGATCCTTGTGGAACCGCTCGGAAATGGCGCGATAGGCCGGGTCGATCTTCAGCGCCATATCGGCGTCGGTCATCATCGGCTTGACGCGTATTGACGGGTCTTCGACGTCCACCGGCATGTCGGCTTCGGCGATATTGACCGGCTCATACTGCCAGGCCCCGGCAGGCGACTTGGTCAGTTGCCAGTCGTAGCGGAACAGCAGGTCAAAATAACCGTTGTCCCATTGGGTCGGATGGGTGGTCCAGGCGCCTTCGATCCCCGACGTAACCGTATCGCGGCCAATGCCCCGGGTCTTGTGGTTGTTCCAGCCCAGCCCCTGTTCAGCGACATCCGCGCCTTCGGGTTCGGCCCCAAGGTTCTCGGCCCGGCCATTGCCGTGCGCCTTGCCGACCGTATGCCCGCCCGCCGTCAGGGCGACGGTTTCTTCGTCGTTCATGGCCATGCGGGCAAAGGTGACGCGCATGTCTTGAGCGGTCTTGAGCGGATCGGGTTGGCCGTTCACGCCTTCGGGGTTGACGTAGATCAGACCCATCTGCACGGCGGCCAACGGGTTTTCAAGCGTGACGCTTTCGCGGCTGGCGTCATAACGGCCCGAGCCCAGCCACTCCTGTTCAGAGCCCCAATAGACGTCTTTTTCCGGGTGCCAGATGTCTTCGCGGCCAAAGCCAAAGCCGAAGGTCTTGAGGCCCATGGACTCATAGGCGACGTTCCCGGCCAGCAGCATCAGGTCGGCCCAGCTGATTTTGTTGCCGTATTTCTTCTTGATCGGCCACAGCAGGCGGCGTGCCTTGTCGAGGTTGGCGTTATCGGGCCAGGAGTTCAACGGCGCAAAACGCTGGTTACCCGTGCCGCCACCACCACGGCCATCGGCCACGCGATAGGATCCGGCCGCGTGCCAGGCCATGCGGATCATCAGCCCGCCGTAGTGACCCCAGTCGGCGGGCCACCAGTCCTGGCTGTCGGTCATCAGCGCCTTGAGGTCTGCTTTCAGCTCAGAGACATCGAGGGTTTTCAGCGCCTCACGATAGGAGACACCGGGCAAGGGGTTGGTCTTGGTATCGTGCTGATGAAGGATATCGAGATTAAGCGCCTTGGGCCACCAGGCCATTACGGACCCGCCAGAAGCGGTCAGGGCCCCATGCATCACCGGGCACCCCCCGATATTCGCAGGTTTATCATTTCCGTCCATTTTGCGTCCTCTCTGCTGCGTCCTCAAGGTGGCTGAGTCCACACGCCACGGGGGAAAACCGCGGGGCCGTCTCAACCGATATGAGAAGCTAACACAGAGATTGCATAAGGCAAATTTTGTAATTTCTATTTATGTTATAAACACAGATTATTGATGAGAGTTCACAACCCGATTAAAAATAGCCCGTGACTTGGGCATAGCTGTAATAGCTGTCGCCTTGGCGCGCGGCGTTGGGCGCGCGGCGTCCCACGTCGCCCCCGAAAAGAGCAGAGCCGCCGATTTCCCCAAGCAGTGCCTTGGGCCGGATCCAATAGCGCACGCGGCCATCGAGGCTGTGGCCAATAAAGCGCCCCGATTGTCCCGACGGATCACGAACCCCGGCGACCACCCAGCTGTCGGTCGCGGAGGCCAAAGACGCGTGCTTATAGGCCAGACGCGCATCCCAGCGGTTTGAGGGACGGATTTCAATCCGAGCGCCGGGGGCAACAATATTGGCCGGAGTCAGAGGGCCATGGATTCCGGTGTTGCCAAGATCCGTCCGGCGTGACCCGAACAGACGCTCAAACTGATCATACCGGCCATCGGTCGGGGATTTATCGCCGCTGGCCCAGACGAGCTCCAAAGCCATGCGGGGCTGCCAGGGGTGCTGAAAAGTCCGCCCCACAAACGCATGCAGCGCATGGGCACGAACCTTGAGATCACGGGTGTCGGCGGCCTGGCTCGTCGCCCGGCGCGTGCCCGTGCGCAGGGCCAGCTCAACATCCAGATCCCATTGCCCGGCCTTTGGGGCCCGAAACAGCCGCCCGCCATAGGTCAGATAGTCCCGGTTGGGCGTGGGCAAGACCGATGTGTCCTCTTCCTTGAGGCCATAGACAAAGGCTTCAGCGGTCAGGTCAGACGCGAGGGCCTTAAGGCTGTTCGGACGGATATAGTGCAGCCCCCAAAGGTGACGACGGGTCGCTTCTTCATCGCCGGACAGGCGGTTCTTGGCCATCTCCGCCCGGCTGGTCGGCAATCGGGTCACGGGGACGACATAAAGAGCATGCCAGCGCGCGCCGCCATGGGTGCGTCCGTTCAGGTGCAGACCCGTGTAATTAAAAATAGCATTGGCAAAATCAACACGCTCAATCTGGCGACCGCTGCCGATATGCAGGGTCATGCGCCCGAGCTGCGCTTGGGTTTCTGCCTGTCCCGGAACATCCGGCAAGGCGATACGGACATGGGCCTGGAGAAAATCCGCCGGGTTGATCCAGCTGGTCGTATAGGGTGTGCCGTCATCCCCGATATAGGACCGGGAGTCCTCGATTTCAGCGACAAAGGCGAACGGGCCGCGCACGGCCTCGCCCTTGATCAGGGTCCGCAACACAACCAGCTGATCCCCGCCCTTCCCCCCGGCCCGGAACTGACCGTCAAGGGTTTCGTAGCGTATGCGGGCTTCGCCAGAGAGATCAAAGGTCCATTGGGCATCGGAAAGGGCTTCGGCGTCGGCTCGCAAGGGGGTGCCCAACCCGACCATGGCCGCCAGGACCAAGGCGGAGACTTTTGCCGAGACGGGCACCGACTTTAAAGGCGTCGGGGTCTGATTGGCCTTGTGGGCAGCAAACGACACGGGCGTCTCCAGCAGCGAAATTATTTCGAGAATTCCGGAATCATGGATACATAATCGCCCGTTCAAGGGCACGCTGTTATTTGTGACGCTTCAGTGACAATTCAAGGTCATAAGCCCCGAAAGTCCCGGATCAGGGCGCGGTGCGGTCGAGGATCCACAAACCGGGCGCTTGCTCCGTCATGCCCATCAAGGCTGCTGCCGTCGACATGGCGGGACTGTGACTTTCGGCCTCCACCTGCAAACGAGCCTGAGCCGCGGGGCTGAGGCTCAGGCGCGCCTTGACGGTGGCCATGTCAGCCGACCCCGCCATCGGGAGGACAACTTGCCCCCCTTCGCAGCGCAAGGTGCCGGACAGAGCCGGCCCCCCCCAGGTTTCCAGCGCATCCCAGCGAGCCGTGCCCGACGCCGAAACACAGGTCCCGGCCTTATCGCGCTCCAGCGCCACATTCGACAGACTTAAGCCCCCAGGCCAGTTTGCCCCGGGCACAAGAAAGGATACGGGCACGCGCCCCTCGACCTGGCGGAGCGACAAAGCCTTGCCCGACACGCCCACCGTGGCCCGGCGCAGGGGTCCGGCGTCGCTCTGGAGGGAAACCTGCCATTGGCCGGTCAGCAACGGCCAGACATGGGTGCGAAGGCGAAGATCCCCCAGCGGCACGCCCCGAAATGCCGCACCGCGAAGGGTGCCAGACCAAAGCGTCCCTTCCACCGCATGCGCCGAAACGCCCGCTTGGGTCGCTGCGTCACCGAGCACCAGACGCAAAGGGATCGTGGCGATGGCATAGGCCGAGACACCGATCACCCCAGCCCCAATAAGGCCTGAAGTCCACCCCTTTACGCCCTGCCCCCTCACAGGTTCTGGTCCTCAAGTACGATTTCAAGGTTGGCCCGACCCGCGTCATCGCGGGTGACCGTGGCCTCGCTGAGGCGATAGTTGCGCACTTGCTCCAGATCCATCAGCCAGCCCATGACCGCGCCGGTGGAGGTCCCGCTAACCCAAAAGCTGACCTTGCCGTCGCCCATGGGCGTATAGTTGGACAGGCTCAAGCCCTGCGCCTTGGTGCTGTCAACCAACCAAGGCTGGAGCGTTTCAGCGGTTAAGCGCACGCCGTCGCGGCCCGACGCGGCCTTGACGCTTGCAACCAAGGGCATGATCGCCTGATGGTCCGCTGCCGCCTGAGCGTACTGACGTTCGGACCGGGCCTTGAACGCCAAAAGCGGTTGGTAGATCCCATAGACAAGCGTCAAACCCGTTATCAGCACCGCCAACATGGTCAACAGAACCTGTTCCCGAGCCGGGCGGGCGCGCCACCAGCGCATAACCGTCGATGTCGCCATTAGCGGCCTCCCCGAGCAGACGGATGTAAAATCAGATCGGTGCTGAGCCCACCGTCGATGTCATTGCTGCCATTGCGGGTCAGGGCCAGCCCGCGCGCTTCAAGCGCATTGGTCAGCGTATCCGCGTCCGAATGGTTGTCGTGACGCAGGGTGACGAAGACATCCCCCGTCCCGCTGAGGACAATCGCCGACAGCCGCGCCGAAGGGATATCGTTCATAGCGGTGTAGAGGGTGGCCAGCGCCGCATATTGGCGCGACTGACCCGACAGCTCCTGATCGCGTTCGCGGACCTGAGCCAGGGGCTTGACGATCCGGGACGCGTTCGGCAGGGCCGATTTCGCCAGATCCGCCGTCTGACGCTCAAGATCCGCCCGGGCGGTCATGAACTTCACCCCTTGAGCGCCGATCAGAAGCGCTGGACCAAGGGCACAAACCAAGTCTGCCACGATCCCAAGCTGGCGCCATTGACGGGTCGAGACCGCCCGTGGCGCCTTTGGGGCATAATCGCCGCTGAGCAGGTTCAGGCCCTGCCCCCGGATCAGGCTGTCGGCCAGAGTGCGGCCAATCGCCTGTTCGACAGTCTCAGCATCCGTCATGACGGTATGCGGCTGTCCGTCCAGAATGGCCGGCACCAATAAGGGTTCAGCGGCAAACAACCGGGCTTCGGTCAGCACCAAGGCCAAGCCATTGAGCCCGATCACCCGCGCCGGTTCCGCCCCCGCCTCGATACCCGCCGGGTCGTGGCTTTCCGCCTGATCGAGCAGAGGCAGGAACAGGGCCGCATCCGGCACCATGGCCGCAGGCGATATCCCTTTTTCGCTCAAGGCCCGCAGCCAGATCTCCATCTGAGTGCGCGACACCACGGCCGCCCAACCGTCCTTTTGACCGTCTGTGCGCGGCATGAGCGGGGTGCCCAAGGCCACATGGACCGTATCCAGCGGCTCGGCCAATTGCCCAGCCAGACCAAGGCGCGCCGCCGCCAAATCCTGGGCTAGGCTCAGGCCCGGCACCTTGAGGCGCAGCACCTGCATCTCAGCGACGGGCACGGCCACAATATCGCGCACAGGGTCACCGGATCCGGCGCTATAGGCCAGAGCCTCAGCGCCGCGGGCCAGCAAGACCCCTTTGGCGCTATAGAGCAGGCGGCTGTGCACCTGGCCGTCCCGGGTAAGAAAACTCAGTCTGAAGGTCATGCGCGTCTGGGGCTTTCCGAAAGATCAGAGGGCGGGACTGGCCGAAGAAACCGGGGCGGAAGATAGCTGAGTCGCGCCAGCAAGGGGCGGGACAAGTGCCCGCCGGTGCAGAAGAATGCGATCCGGTCGGGCTTCAAACAGGCTGCGGATATAGGCCTCGTCCTGGCCCTGGGTCACACTGGCCTCCATGACAAAGAACTGGGTCTTGAGACTGAGCTGATCGCGCAAGGCCTGAGGCAGGGTTTCCCCCCCCAGGGCCGGATGCGTATAGACCGGATCAAGCCCGGTCCAGCCCCCGGACGGGCGAGACCGGATCAGGGCTATAGCACGCCCTTCGCTGATCGCACCGCCCGAGAGGACGCTCAGCAAAAATGCCTGATCGAGGGTCAGGGTATTGGGATTAAGCCGGGTGACCTGGGCCTCTGGCAAGGCACAGACATAGGGACGAAGCCGCGCAAACACCGCCGGGGTCACCCCCCGGATGGCCAGCAATTCGGTTTCATCAGCCAGCAGGGTTTGCCCCGTCAGATAAGGCGTGGACAGACCCGCATAGACGCTGTCCTCGCCACCGTTGGGGGTGGGGCGGGTATCGGCATCCACCCAGTCGGTAAGGGCCGCAACGATCCCGTCCGCATCGGTCCCGGGACTTAAGCGGCGGATCAGCGCTGCCAGCTGCGCCTGCCCCCGAGGACTGGGCTCGGTCACGTCACCCTTGCCTGCGATCACGCCATTGAGATTGAGGCAATTGCCGCCGTCCCGAAGCTGAATGGACAACATATTGCCCTCGTCAGTCGGAAACAGAAAGTCCCGCGTGGTCCAGCCGCCCGTCAGGGCCGTGACCCCAGAACGATTTAGATCGGCGATCCGGCCACGGACAAAACTTTCGGCCCCCAGCGCTTGCCAGGTCATCTGGCTCTGGATCTGGCCATTGACCGAGCGACGCCAGGACAGGCGCATATCTTCGAGCACCCATACAGCCAGACTGGCCAGCAAGGCCACCAGCAGCAAGACGACCAGCAGGGCCGCGCCCTGTTTTTGGGTCGGAATGTCACGCGGAAAGCGCTGTCTCATTGTGTCACCTGTCCGGGGACGAGAAACACCTGATCGAGCGGTCCAAAGGTACGGGTCTCCAGCCGAACGCGGACCGCAAAGGGCAAGGGCATACTGCCCTGCCCCAAGAACACCGGGGTCCAGCCGTCTCGGCCCTGAAATTCCAACTCGGCCCGGGTGATCCCGCGCATCAGCACCACGGGCGCCGACACAGGCGCACCATCCAGCATGGGCCGTACTCGACGCTCCAGCCGGTCGGCGACGACAGCATACTCCACATACTGAAGCGCGGGCCGGGCCGTCTCGGAGGGATTGATCACCCCGGCCCGCACAAAAGCCATGACCACGGTCTGGCCCGGCTGTTGGCCGATAAAGCTCTGGCCGGTCTGGGCCCCGCTGCCCGAACGCGTCGGGCGGGCCACCGCCTGGAGGAGATCGCGTTTCAACAGCTCTCTGGCGGTCTGGACCTCGCCCAGCGCGGCCGAGCGAGCCTTGAGCGCCGTGTGATTATTGACCGTAAAGGCCACGACCGTCACGCCTGCCGCCGCGATCAGGCCAAAGATCGCCAGCGACACCAGTAGCTCGATCAGGGTGAAGCCTGCACGATGGGCGACGCGTTGCCTGCGCCTGTGGCGGTGGATCCGGATCATCGCCCCCCCGCCGGTCGAAAGGTTGTCGCTTCCATCAGGATCTGGCGCTGTTCGGTGGCACGAACCGAGACCGCGACCCGCACAAGAGTGGGATCGGATGTTGCACTCACTGTTCGTTTCCACGTCCAGCTGACACCGCCTTGATCTTCCGTCCCTTCGGCGGTCCCAAGGCTCAGCGGCCCCGGCTCGGCTTGAGCCCGCACAAGCTGGTTATCCGCCACAATCGCCGCCATCAGGCGCATCTGGTTGTAGCCAAGGGTGCGGGCGCTTTCCCCATTGAGGTTTAACAGCGCCATGACCGCAAGGCTCAGCACCGCCAAGGCCACCAGCATTTCGATCAGGGTAAAGCCCGCGCGGGCGCTTTGGCGCTTTGGATTTTGGCGAAGGATACGGGTCCGGCGCATCAGCGGGCCTCCTCCGCGGCAAAAGCCACATCCCCTTGCGCCGTCACCACCAAGTCGCGGCGCTCACGATCCCGTATCAGGGTCAGATGGGCCGGGCTGGCCAGACCAGTCGGGTCGAACAGGATCGCGCTGGTGGCATCGCCCGGACGGGCCTGACTGCCGGACAGGCTGAGACGTGTGTCGGCGTGCAAGCGGACCGGTTCGAAGGGCTTATCCAGATCCACCCAGCCGGTGCGGCGCAGGGTCCGAACCCGATACCCCTCGTCGGTAAACACAAGGCTGATCGGGCGGTTGGTCAGAATGGCTTCTTCGCGGGCATGCTTCAGGCGAAGAGCCAGCCGTTCGGTTTCGTTTTGCAGGCTGTCGGCCCCGGGCCCCATCGTCAGCACCACCACCGACGCCGTGAGCCCCAGGATCACCAGCACTACCAGAAGCTCAACAAGGGAAAAGCCCCCGCTTTTGCGCCGGAGTTTCCAGACGCGCTTCAAAACGGCGGATGGCCCCCCCCGTCTCATCAGCGCCAGTTACCGATATCCGCGTCCTGCTTTTCGCCGCCTTCGACGCCGTCCGCACCGAGCGAATAGATCTCGAACGGCGCACCATTACGGCCCGGACGACCGTACTGATAGGGGTTGCCCCAAGGATCCTTGGGCAGGCGCTTGATATAGCCGCCGTCACGATAACGTTCCGGACGGGTCAGGCTGGCTGGCGGTTTGAGCAAGGCATCCAAGCCCTCTTCGGTGCGCGGCAGCACCATGGTGTCGAGCTTATAGGTTTCGACCGCCTGTTCGAGCACAGCAATGTCGGCCTTGGCCTTTTCGACCATAGCCTTGTCCTGGGCGGGCAGGACATTGATCATCACCACCGTGGCCAGAAGGCCGATGATCACAATCACGACCAACAGCTCGACCAGAGAAAAGCCTGCGGCGTGTTTCGCCGATAACCCGGCAGCGGCCGTTTGGCGACGCAAACGAAGGCGGTTGGTGAAGGTCTTCATGACTGCTACCCCTGGGCACCGGTGACAAGCGTATTGATCTGGAGGATCGGCAATAGGATCGACAAGACAATTACCGCAACGATGCCGCCCATGAAAACGATAATCAGCGGTTCCAGCAGACTCATGAAGGTGGCAATCACCGTGCGGAACTCGCGATCCATATAATCCGAGGCCTTGGCCAGCATCGGCTCGACGCGCCCGGCGTTTTCGCCGCTGGCGACCATATATTCCAGCAGGGGCGGAAACACGCCCGTCCGGCGCATGGCCGTCGATAGGCTGCTGCCCTCGCGGATATCGTCCGCCATCTGGGCCGTGGCTTCGTAAAGGATCCGATTGCGGATCGTCGGCAAGGTCATGCGGATCCCTTCCAGCAGCGGCAGGCCCGAAGCCATCATCGTGGCTAGGGTCCGCGCCATGCTAGCGGCATGCAAATCGCGGATCAGCTTGCCGATCAGCGGCAAGGCCAGCACCAGCCGGTCAACCCGTCGACGAAAGGCCATCTGTTTCATGGCCCGGGCAAACAGGAACCCGGCCAACACCAAACCAATGGTGACGAAACCGCCATAGAAGCGCATGAAATCCGAAATGC
>JBKBWB010000373.1:0-1956 GCA_046289215.1 Asticcacaulis sp.
TATCGGCGGCAGCGCGCACGACCTTGTCCAACTCGATCTGAGAAACAAGCCCAAGGGTCACCGGGTCCACCGGTTTGATATTGGCCGCGTTCCAGTGGGTGCGGTTGCGCACTTGCTCGATGGTGGACTTGGTGGTGCCCAAGAGCTTGGCGATCTGGGCGTCGCTGACTTCCGGGTGGTGACGCACAAACCAGGCGATGGCGTCCGGACGGTCCTGGCGACGCGAGACCGGGGTATAGCGCGGCACCTTCTTGGTCGGCTTCAGCAGGTCGGCATGGCGGCTTTTCTGCGGAACCATGCGATAGGCGCTGTCCGACTGCGCGCGGTCCAGTTCTTCACGGGTCAATTGGCCGTTGCCAATCGGATCAGCGCCCCGGATATCCCGGGCGACATCCCCGTCAGCAATCCCTTTGACTTCCAGCGGGTGCAGGCCACAGAAATCTGCGATCTGTTCAAAGGTCAGCGATGTGTTGTCGACCAGCCAGACGGCGGTCGCCTTGGGCATCAGAATGTCTGCCATCGTCGCGTCTTTCGCTCTGAGGGGCCAGCTTTACCGGGCTTGAGCCCGACAAAAACCTGACCAGAAATGGCTGCGCCCGGCCTTTCGGCCGGGCGCGTGTGGATTGATCTATACGCCGCTTTCGACGGATTGGGAACTCCTTCAATCCGTTGTCAGCACAATCTTGCCGAGATGACCGCCCTGTTCGAGGTGTTTATGAGCCTCTGCTGCAGCCCTCAAAGGGTAGGTTCGCTCAATCACGGGCCGGACCAGACCGGTGCTCACCCAGGGCCAGACCGTTGATTCGACGGCCCGCGCCAAGGCCGCTTTCTCCGCCATGGGGCGACTGCGCAGCGTAGACCCGCTAAGCCGCAGTCGCTTGAGCATAACACGGCTGAGATCGATCGTGGCCCGCGCCCCGGTCAGAAACGCAATCTGGACCAGTCGCCCGCTTGTCTTGAGCGTTTCGAGGTTTTTGCCCGTCACGTCGCCGCCCAGCATATCGAGAATCACATCCACGCCGCCGAAATCCCGGGCCGCCGCGACAAAATCCGTCGCGGTGGTGTCGATGACCAGATCCGCGCCAAGGCCTTTCAGGGCCTCGGCCTTGTCCGCCCCCCGCACCGTCGCGATGGAGCGGGCCCCCACGGCTCGGGCCATCTGCAACGCCATCACGCCGATCCCGCTGTTGGCACCATGGACCATAAAGGTCTCGCCCGCCTTAAGGTCTGCATCGGCAAACACATTGGCATAGACCGTAAAGGCGGTTTCCGGCAGGGCCGCGGCCTCGATCAGGCTCAGCCCCTCGGGAACCGGCAGCACCTGCCCCTCGGCCACGACCACCGCCTCGGCATAGCCTCCGCCCGATAGCAGGGCGCATACAGGCTGGCCCGCACTCCAACGGGTCACACCGGCCCCCAATGCATCAATATAGCCGGCGACTTCCAGCCCCAGGATCGACGAAGCCCCCGGCGGTGGCGGATAGCGCCCTTCACGTTGGACCAGATCTGGCCGATTGACCCCCGCTGCGGCTACGCGGATCCGGACCTCACCGGGACCCGGCTCTGGCAAGGGCGCAGTCTCGATATAGAGCGCATCCGCCGGACCGGCGCCGCCACGTATCGCAATCTGTTGCATAAAGCTGTCCTTACTTGCCAAATTGGTCGCCTCAGCGTTCTATTCTGCTTGTACCCGCTTAGGCCAGAGTGAACACAACCCCGCGCAATCAGGACCTGCGATCATGATTGATGACTTGCCACTGGGATCTAACGGACAGACCGCCACCCTAGACGCCCTCGCCCGCGACGACCTGGACCTGTGGAGTGTTGAGGCGCTCGAAGATCGGATCGCCCGGCTCAAACGCGAAATCAGCCGCACCGAAGACAAGCTGGCCCGCAAACGCGACAGCAAATCCGCAGCGGATGCTTTATTCTCTTTTAAGGGTCGCTAGGTGTTAT
>JBKBWB010000374.1:0-1951 GCA_046289215.1 Asticcacaulis sp.
TGAGCGGCCTGATGATGTGAAGCTCTATCAGTTTTCAGCCGCGCCGGTTCTTGAAACGCCAAGCCCCACGATCGAAGCTGACCCTGATCGTCCGAATAAGCTGGCAGTCAGTCTCGGCGATATCACCTTTCCGCGCGCGGCAGCCGGGGATCGGCTGCTGACGGTCGAGGGGCAGGAAGTGTCCTATATTGCCAAGTCGCGCTGGTCTGCGCCGTCCGAGACCCTGTTTCAGGGCGCGCTGGTTACCGCGTTTGCCCGCCAGAGTGCAGCGGTGGATCTGGTCAATTCCGCCAGCCCGCGCCGGTCGCAGTACCGGGTGACGCTGGCGGTGCAGGATTTTGCTGTCCATTACAAGGACAAGGGCCGCAATCCGATGGTCGTGGTCCGGATGCAAGCCGATCTCGTGCGGATCAAGGATCGCGCTGTGGTTCTGAACCAGACCTTTGAGGCGATGGTTCCGGCCAAGGCGAACCGGGTGTCGGACATCGTTGCGGCCTATGAACGGGCCGTCCAAAGCGTCAACGCCGACTTGATCCGCGCTGTGGATGCCAGGGTCCGCGCGGGTACAGATTAAGGAAGCCAGTTTAAGCGGGTTTAGCTCTGTGCGGGGCGGACCGAACGGGCCAGGCTTTGCAGGCGGATTTCCGCTTGCTGGCGGCGCTGCTGGGCGGTCTGAATTTCTGTCTCAAGCGCCTCGATCAGATCGAGGACCGCACTGCGAACTGCGATGAGGGCATCCGTGTCTGGACGGAAGCTGTGCTTGACCTTACGGCCCGACAGGCCAAGTCGATCCGACCAGGTGCTCTGCCACTCCTGAAGGGTGCCTAGTATGGGTTTGAGCGCCTTAAGCAGTCGCAGATCGACATTCTGGACCTGACGCACAAGCGGCAGCTCCCGCAGGGCCAGATCACGCAAGGCATCGAGCCGGGCGACGCGTTGGGTCAATTTGGGGGTGGCCTGGAGCGTAATTTCCAAGGTCGGCGGGGATTGGACCAACTCGCCCACCAGCGTCGGATGGCTTGTCCGCTTTACGCGTTCCGGACGCAGGACAATGACATTGTCGGCCAGATCCACATCACGCGGCTCCGATTCAAGCAGGTCCGCCACATGCATGGCGCGTACAGCCCCGGCATAGGCTTGAGGCTCGGGCAGAGGCGTTACATCCCCGGGGACAACCCGTAGCCCCGTTTCGCGGGGGGCATTTTGGGCAATCCAGCTTCGGGCGGCCTCACGATAGGCATCCAGTTCGAGGATAAAGTCCTGACACTGGCGGTGCAGGCTCTCCATGGCGTCGTGCTTGTGGCTGATCCGGTCGAGCCGTTCTGCAATTTCGCCTGTGAGGCTATCAACGGTTGCGGCCACGCGCTTGTACTGATCGCGGAACCGGTTCAGCCGCTTGCGGCGTGCGCCGAACAGCGCTCCGAACCCGACCGGCTTGGCCAGATCTTGGGGCAACATGGGGGTCAGCTGGTCGCGGATCAGGCGCAGGCGGTCAAGGATTTCCGCTTGATCCGCCCCCCGGACTTCGGACACCAGCCGGGCAATCGCTTCTTGCGCTTCACGCTCAGCGCGGTCGCCATAATGGGCCAGATCATCCGGTGAGGACAAGGTGATCGAGGTCCGGATGCGCTGGATCCGGGCGGCATCTATCGGCGGAGTCTGAACAGAGACTTCATTGGTATCCTGCGTCTTCAGGACTTGCCCGTCGGTCTGGCTCTGACCCGTTTTTTCGTCTGCTGACATGTCACGCTCCCCATCGCGCTGCCCTCACAACAACGCGTCCCTCCGAAGAGAGACGCGCTATTATGCGGCATTTTATGTCATTTGAATAAGGCAAATCCAACGAGGCGATTCTTTTCCCCCGGACTGTCCTTATTCGGTCGCTTACAGGGCGACTGTATAGGCGGCTTCGGTCTTGGACGCGACCTCTTCGAGGGTGACGCCCTCGGCC
>JBKBWB010000017.1:0-428 GCA_046289215.1 Asticcacaulis sp.
AACGTCTAGGTGTATTGACCCTGGATCAGCCAACTAGCGCTCGGCTACGACTGAATAACCGTCCTTTCCGGGCCACCTATCAATTGCTTCACAAGGATGAAGCATTTCAGGTGGCGATGGTCACGTTGAATGACCGCAGTGCTCTTGAGTCCACCCTGCAAACGGCGCTTTGGCAATCGCTCGGGCTCGGCGCGCTTCTGCTCTTGGTTCTTGGGGCTGTCGCCCTTTGGGTAGGCCGCCAGATTGCTTTGCCACTTGAGCGCTTGGCCGGGGTTATGGAGGCTTTGCGGCTGGAAGCGGCGGTCTCGGTTGTACCCGGGCTCGAGCGTAAGGATGAAATTGGTCAGATGGCGCGGGCCGTCGAGGGGTTCCGTCTTCAGGGGGAGGACGTACGTCGCCTTCGCGAGGAAACGCATCGGCTGGAGCAA
>JBKBWB010000017.1:438-14449 GCA_046289215.1 Asticcacaulis sp.
GAGGAGCGTCAAGCCGCCTTTGACCAGATGGCGACGGAGTTCCAGGCCAGTGTCGGCACGCTCAGTACACAAATGGCCCGTACGGTTGCTATGGCCTGCGAAGCCTCAGACGCTTTAACCGGTGCTACGGATCAGACTCTGTTCCGGACAAGGCAATCTCATGACGAGGTCCGAGGGGCAGCGGACCAGGTCCGGGCGGCGGTTGTGGCCACGCGTGAGCTGGAGCGGACAATCTTGTCCACAGTTCAGGAAGCTCAAGCCACCAGTCAGCAGGTTCAGACCATCAGCGCCGAGACGGCCCGTACCGAAGCGGTGATACAGGCGCTTTCGGATACGGTGCGCGAAGTGGGCGATATCGTCAGTCTGATCTCCAGCATAGCGGACCAGACCAATCTGCTGGCGCTGAATGCCACGATCGAAGCGGCCCGCGCGGGCGAAGCCGGGAAAGGCTTTGCCGTGGTGGCGTCAGAGGTTAAATCCCTTTCCGACCAGACGGCTATGGCGACGCAGCAAATCAGCAAGCACATTACCGCCGTTCAAGCGTCAACGCAGGATGTGGTGAGAGCCAGTCAAGCCGTGTCCACGGTGATCACCCAGATGGACGCGATTGCCGCCCGTTTGACAGACGCCAGCCACAGTCAGCAGGCCATGACCGCCGAAATTACCAGCCGGATTCTGGCTGCAGGCGACAGTTCCAGTGGGGCGATGACCCTCATGTCCGGCGTTCAGGACGGAGCATCCGATAGCCGCGAGACTGCCACGGCCATGGCCGGCACCTTGCGTACGGTATCGGATCAAATGAGTGAATTGGAAACCCAGATTCACCATTTCCTGCGAGCCGTTCAACGCGCCGCTTAAGACTCAGCTGGGCTCAAAGACTTCAACACGGATCGCGCCGTCTGGGGTTACCACGGCGCGCTTCATACCTTGGGAGACATAGGGTACGGCGAGATTGCCCTCTGCGTCGACGGCAATCATACCGCCATTCCCACCCAGAGCCGCGATCTCCGCAAGGGTGTCACGGGTGGCGCTCGCCAGATCTTGTCCGGCGCGCATCCGGAAGGCCACTTGAGCCGCCGCTGCGGTTCGCAGGAAGTATTCGCCTTGACCCGTACAGGAGACTGCAACGCGGTCATCCGCCCAGGTCCCGGCCGCAATCACGGGCGTGTCTCCGACGCGACCCGGCATCTTGCCAAACACGCCTGCGGTAGACGTCGCTGCCGCAAGGTTACCGTTCTGGTCGCAGACAACGCACCCCACTGTGCCGTGGGCGAGGGTGCCGGGCGGATAGTTGAAATCGCCTTTACCGGCTTGGGTAAACCAAGAATCTGGATCCGAAATCGTCTCTGCCCCCTGTTCGGCGGCAAAGCGGCAGGCCCCATCGCCGGCGAGCATCACATGGGGCGTGGCTTCCATGACCAGGCGTGCGACAGCGATCGGCGAGCGAAAGCCATCCAGGGCGGCCACCGCCCCAGCCCGCCGGGTTGCGCCGTCCATCAGGCTGGCATCGAGTTCATAGCGACCGTCGAGATTGGGGGAGGCGCCCCGGCCAGCGACATAAAGACCGGCGTCCTCTAGGGCTGTGACAACGGCAACGGCCACATCCAGCGCCGCATCCCCGGCGATCAGACGGGCGCGACCTAATTCGGCCACCGCCTGCATGTTCTGCACTTCGGCGCTATAGTCCCAACCCGGACGTGCTCCTGCGCCGCCATGAAGTGCCAGTGCAAACTTGCCCATACGGTATCCTCCTGATCCGGGGCTGGCTTACACAGCCCGCTCCGGGTGCGCAAGCGCACTGGCCGCAGCGTCAATTTTCTCGTGTCAACGCTTAGTGTCCCCATGGACAAACGATGCCAAGCGCGTCCGGGCGAGTGCGTAATGTTCTGGCTTAAGGTGTGCGCCGATCAGCGAAACCAGAGCGGCGATAACCGCCGCATCATCGGAAAAGCCAATCCCGACGAACACATCGGGCACTGCATCAGTGGGCAGAACAAAATAAGCCAGCCCGGCCAGCACCAGCGCTTTTGATCGGGCCGGGGTCTTTGGGTCACGAGCACAGTACCAAAGCGCGACCAAGCTCTGGGCAAAGGGTAACTTGGTCGCCAAATGCCGCACCTTGGGCCAAAACCCGGCCTCAACCGTTTGCGTATTGGTCTTGAGCTGGACGGGGACCAGGGCTCGAGTCGGATCGAGAACCGTTTCTGTGAGGGATACCTTGGTTGTTTCCGGCATTGGTCATACCCCGTCAGGCCTGTATAGCGGTCATACCGTATAACCCGGAATATAGGGACTCTCAGGATGAAACTCGACTCAACGATTAGCGCAATTGTAACAGGCGCCGCCTCGGGGCTGGGCGAAGCGACGGCCCGTGCACTGGCGGCACAGGGCGTCAAGGTTGCGATTTTTGATATGAATGCCGAGCGCGGCCAGACTGTCGCGGCCGAAATCGGCGGCGTGTTTGCCAGCGTCAATGTCACAGACCAGGCCAGTGTCGAAGCCGGGTTCGCGACGGCGCGAGCAGCCCACGGTCAGGAGCGGATTCTCGTCAACTGCGCCGGGATCGCGGTCGGGCAAAAAACCGCCAGCCGGGCCAAGGATACCGGTGAAATCAAGGCGCACGACATCGCTCTGTTCGAAAAAGTCATCCAGATCAACCTGATTGGCAGCTTCCGCTGCGCCAGTCTGTCGGCTGCCGGTATGATGGCGCTGGAGCCGCTCGAAGATGGTGAGCGTGGGGTCATTATTTCTACGGCGTCTGTTGCTGCAGAAGAGGGTCAGATTGGACAAGTGGCTTATGGTGCGTCCAAGGGGGGCGTTCTGGCAATGGCCTTGCCGATGGCGCGTGATCTCATGAATGACGGGATCCGTGTCAATACCATCCTGCCGGGGATCATGGGGACGCCGATGATGGCCGCTATGCCCCAGAATGTTCAGGATGCCCTAGCCGCCTCTATTCCTTTCCCCAAGCGTCTGGGCAAGCCCGAGGAGTATGCGTCTGTCGCGCTGGAGCTATGCCGCAACGCCTATCTCAATGGGGCCAAGGTCCGGCTCGATGGGGCGATCCGGATGGGCCCGCGCTGAGGACATCAGGGCCGGGCGCCTGTCGTGCCCGGCCTTTTTTTAGGAAAACACTTTTAAAACAAATCGATATTGGTGTTGCGAAGAATTTCCAAAAAAATTGAAAAAGGCGCTTGCAAGGCCCGTCGGTCCTCGCCTATAAGACCGGCCTCGCGGAGAGCACGGGGCCTTCCCCAAGTCTTTCCGGTACGGAGTGCGGGCGTAGCTCAGCGGTAGAGCGCCACCTTGCCAAGGTGGATGTCGTGAGTTCGATCCTCATCGCCCGCTCCATTTATTCATGAAATCCGATCAAAGACACTCGCCTGAGCGAGTCGATACGGCGAGCTGTCGGGTTTTAACATCTGTTGCAGTTTAAAGCTGATCGAGGGCCCGCAGCCAGGCCGGTAAACGTCTGGGACCGTCCAGCTGGTTGTCTTGCCGTGAGGCAAGATAGTCTGTTTGTCCCAGCTCCCGCGCTTCGCCAGGCCCAAAGCCGTATTTGGACTTAAAGGCGCGCGAAAAGCCGGACCAATCGTTGAATCCGCAATCATGGGCAACGGCACTGAGGCTGCGCCGAAAATGCGCCGGATTAGTTAAGAGGCGGAAGGCCAGTTGAAGACGGCGGTTTCGGATATAGTCTGAAACCCCGCCCAAGGGGGCAAAGAGGCGGTAAAGACTGGCCCGAGACAATCCGAATTCCCGGCACAGTTTCAAAGGATCAAGGTCCCGATCGACCAGGGACTGCTCAATATACCGGCGGATGCGGACAAGCTGCGCCGCTTCAACCGCGTGGGCTCTGGCCTCTTGATCTGGCGTTTGCAGGGCCAAGGCTGAAAACAGGTTTATTGTACCTCTTGCGGCCCGTTCGGCTTCCTCTAACGCAACGTGATGGGCCAGAGACCACAAGCTTCGAACATGGTCATGGAATAGCCGACCGACCACAGAGTCTCGTGAAAAAACCTGCCCATGTAAGGAGTCTAGTTGTGCCTCATTTTGACTGACCAGCATTCTCGGAATGGCTAGCGTGAAATTGCTGCACAACTGGGCTTCTGATCGAAATGTGCGTGTTAGGTCCATGACGCAGACATCGCCCGGCATGCTTTTGCGGCTGTCTTTTAGTGGCGTACGGATATCTGACCCTTCGGTGATGATTTGGATCAGTAGCAGATCTAGACTTGTTTGCGCAATTTTGCGCGGCTGCCGTGTGTAATGAAAATGAGCACCTTGCATTTCCGCGTGGCCAAGTAAGAGGGGGCCAATATTGAATGTTTTTAGCGTAACTAATGGTTCGCCAGAGTTTTCACGGTTTATTTGGACATCAAAAATTGGATTTATGGCTTCTTCGTAATCTTCGAATGTCTTGCCTCTGTTGGCTTGACTCGATTTGATTTCAAGAAACGGAAGGCTACTCGACGCGTCCATTATGGCCTGACAAAAACCGGACTATACCATTTCAACCTATGCTGAGAGGGTCGGTGGGTCAAGGCGGTCACTTTCATGGGATATCGCGCTTCGGCAATTTGTCTCAGATTTATGGCGATATGTCTCAGTCTGTTCGGCTCGCCTTGCTTTGGTTGGCGTGGTTTGCCATGGGCGTACTAGGCTTCGGATGCGCGTTCCGTACTCGGATGCCTGGCCGATTTGATTTTTGATCGGTCTGGCCTGATCACAGGCCACTAGTTTTACTGACAGCCATTTTTATCGGGGGCAGCTTGCTGCTCCCGTTTTTTTATTCCAATTAACATGTGAGGTGTCGGAAAAACTGTCGCCGTTTTGATGTGGAGCCAAAATGCAAAAGCTTGATCTGGACGCAGTTTTAGCCCTGTTCCCTGGCTGGGAGCGGGCAAAAGGTGACCGTGAAGGACTGTTCCGGGTATTTACATTCCGGGACTTCAACCAAGCTTTTGGATTTATGACTCGTGTCGCTCTCTACGCAGACAAGTCAGATCATCACCCTGAGTGGTTTAACGTATACAATCGTGTTGAAGTGCTTCTAACAACCCACGATGCCGGTGGCGTGACAGAACGGGACATTGAGATGGCCCGCTTTATGGATACGATCTGCTCTTAGTAAAGCATGACGGTGCCAAGCAGCAGCTTTGTGCCCTTTTGTCCCAAGGTGTCATCTGTCGTTCGCTGAAGCTGACCTGCTAGATAATCTGTATCTGGCAGACTTCCTGGGCGAAGTGTCCCAGCGTAACGGGCGATAGTGCTGATGTAAGCGTCACGAAGGCGCGGTGTCCATTTTTGGATCGCCTCAGTTACGGGTGGTTTTACACCGTCCACACCTAACTCTACAGTCAAGATGCCTCTGCGTCCATTGCTGGAGAATACTGTAGTTGTTATCATCGGGAACTGTACATAAGTCGCGCCGCCCCCTTTTTTCTTTTCCCCGCCGCCCCCTGCGATGGCCAACTGCGGACTTAAAGAAGCGGTGACGAGGGCTGCCCCCCCTGCCAATTTTGCTAAGGCGTGACGTCTGTTCATGCATTAGCGTATATTGGCTAATGTTTGAAAACTGGTTGACGGCAAGTTTCGAGCTTAACACGGTCGTTACATTAAGGGGTGTAACTTAGAATTAAGATTTTCTGCCTAACTACGCGCCATGCGTGTCCGCGCCGCGATTGGGTAGCTTTGACGCGACTGGGAGCTTTGAATCCATGAGCACGGCAGGAACCCAAGCTTTATCACAGACTTCAAAGCGAGAAATCCGCAACCTGGCGAATCTGGGCCTCACGGCATCGACCAATCGAGTTTTAAATCTATCAAATGTTGCTTTGCTTAGTCAAAAAAACCCTGAATACAAATTAAAGCCATTTTTTAAGAATCCAAGTTTAAATCGGGCTATTTTTGTAAAGCATACATTGAGGCCTTCAGAAAGAGACGTTTTTTCAAGATACAGGCGCACAGCTACTAAAATTATATTTCCTTACGATCCTTCTGATTTAAGAATTGGTGGGAGGTCTTTGTTTATAGGTCAAATGGGCTATGAGAGTTTTTTAAAAGAATTTTTAAATATTCAAGATTTAAATGATAGTCAAGATTCTAAAACGCTGCGTTTAATCGATGGTTTGCCGTCGGTTGATCCATTTTTACTGCGCGAACAATTGGCGCGCCATAATATCCGACCTGCGGCATGTTATCTTAAAATCTCTCCGTTCGATATTCAGCGCATGGTTGGGTTCGCTAATCAGGAAATTGAGCGACTCGTAACGACGGCATTCGGGGGCAATATCAATGGCGCCTCTGTCAAACTGGCTGGTAAAATCCTGTCTCAGGAATTGGATCATGAGCTGACACCGCTCAA
Source organism: Asticcacaulis sp. (assembly GCA_046289215.1). Classification (GTDB taxonomy): domain Bacteria; phylum Pseudomonadota; class Alphaproteobacteria; order Caulobacterales; family Caulobacteraceae; genus Asticcacaulis. The sequence continues at coordinate 6,806 of JBKBWB010000017.1, forward strand.
AATGACGTTGTCAATGACAGACGACGAGTTTTCAGACGGGATTTTCTCCTGGCGGGGATTTCTTTATTTTAAATGGCGTCTCGTTGACCTTCAAATGGAGATGCGGGGTGTTTTAAATGGAATATCCTCGTTTATCCCAGAGGGAACTGCGGATGATTTAGTTTTGGACTACTTGAAAGAAGCACGCCCACGCTTAGCAAGGGCGATTATCCAAACTTTGTCAAAGGCAAGCCGAACGCTTAACATTTACGATCAGGCCTACCACGCCTTGAATGCTGATATGAATCCAGGACCCTTCAGACAGTTCCTGCTGGATGGTCCTGAGCTGTTCTTTGATCTGGGCGAAAGCATCGGCGTACTCGGCCACATCGCCTCTTTCTGGCGCTACCGCATCCGCCCTGATGCCCTTGCAGTAACGTTCGAAGAATACGCCGATATCCTGATGGATTTCGAAGAGGGGCTTGCTGTGAACCGCGAAGAAAGCGTTAAGATTTAACGGTCAAAACCTTGGTGGAGCCGAGGGGAATCGAACCCCTGACCTCGTCATTGCGAACGACGCGCTCTACCAACTGAGCTACGGCCCCAAGGAGGGCTTGGCGTAATCAAGACGTCGAAGCCTGTCAAGATGGTGTGGGCGCCAAGGCTTGTGCAGCACTCGGACCTCGCCTAGATAGACAAAAGCTGCGAGGAACCTGATGACCGCTCTTGTCGATTTTGCCCAATTCATCATCTCTGGCCTGCTGGGCCTTCTGGTTTGGGCTATCATTATTAATGCCGTGCTGAGCTGGTTGGTGGCCTTTCAGGTGATCAATACCCGCAACCAGTTTGTCTATCAGGTGCTGAAGACACTCGATATGATCACCTATCCGGTGCTTGAACCCTTCCGCCGCTTCATTCCCAATTTGGGCGGCCTTGATATCAGCCCGATCATTGCCATTCTGGTGCTCCAGGGCATTCAAGGGATCTTGCTGCCGCGCGCCTTTGAGGCCCTGCGTATCCTTCTGGGATGAGCCTGAAGCTCAGTGTCCGCCTGACCCCCAAAGCATCAAAGGATGCGGTCGAAGGATGGGCTGAGGACGAGCAGGGGCGCCCCTATCTGAAAGTCCGTGTTCGGGCGGCGCCGATTGAAGGGGCCGCCAATGCCGCACTTGAAGCCTTGCTCGCAAAGACCCTAGGCTTGGCCAAATCCGCCGTCCAAGTCGATAAAGGGACGACCTCACGCCTAAAGCAGGTCCGGATCCATGCCCCCTGGAGCGAAGCAGAATTGCGGGCACGATTGGGTCTTTTGAAAATTAAATCATAGTTGCGTCAAAGGTCTGTTCAGTCCGTCACAAAAATGATCGAAACTACAGTCATGGCCGGATTTTACGGTGAATCTCGTTTCAGATTGCGTGCGAAATAGAACTCTTTCGGAGTGATTCAGGGCGGACACATGCGTTTAAGTCATTTCCTTGCACTTATGGTGGTCGGCGTGTTCTTTTCTGTAGCAGCGAAAGCCGCGGATAGATCATCGCCTACTACTCAAGACTTTCGTCCCGTGGACATCAATGTCCTGAAGCCCGCTTTGGTAGGCAAATCAACAGACGTCCTGGTCCTTGGAACCGCGCATTTGTCCGACTTGGACCAGCTCGCGGATCAGAGTTTGGACCGGGTGGTCGAAAAATTGGCGGCCTATCGCCCTGATCTTATTACAATTGAAGCCCTCTCGGGCGAAGAGTGTAAACGGGCTGTTGAGGGGCGCGTTCTTTACGAACGTGTGGCCACCTATTTTTGTAACCCTTATTTGAAATTGGCTGTTCCGGCTCAGCAGACCTTGGGGCTGAGCCTCTATCAGGCTTTGGATGAAATAGACAAAACGCTCTCAAAGGATCCCAAAACCTTGAGCCCTTCGGAGCGCCGAAGACTGGCGGCTTTGTTTTGTGCAGCGGGGGAGCCGGTTTCTGCCATTGTGCAATGGCTCTCCTTGCCCGCGACGGAGCGCCGTGCCGGTGATGGCTTAACCGAGGATCTCGCGGCCGCGCTTCAACGTCGCGCCAGCCAAAAGAGCGAAGACATTCGCATTGCCGCGCGTTTGGCCGTAAAGCTTGGCCTGCAACGCGTTTATTCCGTAGACGAACAGAACTCAGACCGGATCCGGGCCTTGGCCGGTCCCGATTTTGAATCGGCCGTTGAGGCTTTGTGGGCTGGGCTTGACGGCAAGAGCGCCCTAATGGACCAGCTTAAGGCTGAAGAGCGCAAAATGGTGACGCCAGAAGATGTTTTAAAATTTTATCAGCGCCTGAATAGTCGTGAGCTTCAGGTTGCAAATCTGAATAACGAATGGAAAGAAGCCTTACAGGATGCGTCGGAAAAGACTTACGGAAGACAGTATTTAGCGTGGTGGGAAACCCGAAATCTGCGTATGGTTTCGAATATACGCCAGGTGACTGCGAATCGACCCGGGTCTCGTGTGCTTGTCCTAGTGGGAAGAGACCATAAAGTCTTTTTTGATCACATTCTAAACCAAAGCCACGATATCAGAGTGATCGATGCTGCTCATATTCTGAAATAAACCAGACATAACGCTAAGCGTTCCAAGAGAAGCGGAATATGAACTAATTGTAATGCTTGGGGCCGTTTTCCTTTGGTGGAATGCGTGATCTCTTAGCTCCGCACCGATCCTGTGGGATCTGGAGGGGAACTGAAACAATGCGTTATTGGACTCTCGCGGCATCCGTCGCCGCGTTGGCGATCGCCCTGTCGGGATGCGCTACAACTGGTCAGGCTGTGACCCCAGGCGGTACGCCCAAAGATAAACCGGCTGAAAAACCTGCGGCCTTGCGTGCGGGCCAGGACCCGGCAGGCTCCAAGGCTTTTGCCTCGACCTATGCGCCGCTGCCACGCGCGGATTTCGCCATTGTTGGGGCCACCGCCTATACCGGCACAGGCACCCGCATTGACAATGCCACCCTCGTGGTGCGCGATGGCAAGATTGTCAGCCTGACCGAAGGCGGCGCAGTGCCGGATGGCGTTGCACGCGTTGACGGCAAGGGCAAGTTCATCACCCCTGGGATCATCGATGCCCACAGCCACTTGGGCGTCTATGCCTCGCCGGGGGTGGCGGCCCATTCCGATGGCAACGAAGCCACCAATCCCGTGACCGCCGAGGTCTGGGCGGAGCATTCGTTGTGGCCCCAGGATCCGGGCTTTAACCGCGCGCGCGAAGGCGGGGTGACAACCCTGCAAATCCTTCCCGGATCCGCCAATCTGATCGGCGGCCGTTCTGTGACCGTCAAGAACGTCCCGGCCCTGTCGGTGATGGGTATGAAGTTTCCGGATGCCCCTTATGGTCTGAAAATGGCTTGCGGCGAAAACCCTAAGCGGGTTTACGGCGGTAAGGGCCGGGCACCCTCGACTCGTATGGCCAATGTCTCCGGGTATCGGGCGGCATGGATCGATGCGGCGGATTATGCCCGCAAATGGGACGCCTATTACGCCAAGGTGGAAAAAGGCGAAAAGGCCGATGCGCCCAAGCGGGATCTGCGTCTGGACACGCTTGCGGGCGTGCTGCGCGGCGAGATCCTGATCCAGAACCACTGCTATCGTGCCGACGAAATGCTGGTGATGCTCGAAATCGCCAAGGAGTTTAACTACAAGATCACGATGTTCCACCATGGCTCCGAGGCCTATAAGCTGGCTCGCGAACTCAAGGCGCATGACGCCTGTGTGGCGACCTGGTCGGGCTGGTGGGGCTTTAAGATGGAAAGCCTCGACGGGATCGAAGAGAACGCCGGGATCGTGGATGCGGCCGGGGCCTGTGCGGTGATCCATTCGGATGACCAAGTTCTGACCCAGCGCCTCAATCAGGAGGCCGCCGCGGCCCTGTCGGCCGCCCGTCGTGCCGGGATTAACATCGCTCCGGCTCAGGCCATTCGCTGGATCACGCTCAACCCGGCCAAGGCCATGGGTATCGACAAGGTCACCGGCTCGCTCGAAGCCGGAAAGAATGCCGATGTGGTGATCTGGAATGCCGATCCGCTCAGCGTCTATGCGCGCACCGAGCGGGTCTATATCGACGGGGCGGTGATCTTTGATCGCAAGGATCCGCGCTATCAACCCAAGTCTGATTTCGAGCTGGGTCAGCCCGGCCAGGGGGCGTTCTGATGACCAAGTTTGCAAAGTTTGGGGCTGTTTGCGCCCTCGCCCTGTCCGTGGCTGGCTTATCGCTTCCGGCTCTGGCTCAAACCGTCGCCATCACGGGGGGCAAGGTCTACACTCAGGGCAGCGCCGGTGTGCTGGACAACGGCACGGTGCTGATCCGCGACGGCAAGATCGCCGCCGTGGGGGCCAATGTCGCCGTGCCTGCGGGCGCAAAGGTGATCGACGCCAAAGGCAAGATCGTCACGCCGGGTCTGATCTCTGCGGAATCGGGTCTTGGCGCGATTGAGGTCTCGTCCCTCGGCAGCGAGCTCGCGGTTCGCAACGAAGGTCTGAGCGCCGCCTATGACGTCTCCTATGGTCTGGATCCGCATTCGTTCGTGATCCCGGCGGCCCGACTGGGCGGTCTGACCCGGGCGATTGTCATCCCGACCCCGACCGGTGGGGCCGGCGCCCATGCCCACGAGCACGATACCGCCGGGGCCGACAGCGCCGATCACGCCGAACCCGGTCTGTTCGGTGGCCAGGCAGCGATCATCCACCTCGGGGGGGCTGAGGGCTTTGTTATGAAGTCCAAGGCGGCCATGTCGGTGGATCTCGGTGCGGCCGGTGCCCGTCACGCGGGTGGTGCGCGCGGGGCAACCTTTGTGGCCCTTGCGACCATGCTCGACGACGTCCGTCACTATGCCCGCAACAAGGCCCGCTATGCCGCGGGCGAGGGGCGCGATTTGGGAATGTCCCGTGCCGATCTTGAGGCCCTGATCCCGGTGGTCGAAGGCCGCATGCCGGTGGTCGTCAATGTGCGCCGGGCCTCGGATATCCAACAGGCCCTGCGGTTTGCTCGTGAACAAAAGCTGCGGATCATCCTCAACGAGGCCGACGAAGCCTGGATGGTCGCCAGCGACATTGCGGCGGCCAAGGTTCCGGTAATGCTGAACCCCTTGAGCAACCTGCCGGACTCCTTTGAGTCGCGGGCAGCTCGGTTGGATAATGCGGCCAAGCTGCATGCCGCCGGTGTCATGGTCATTCTCAAGGGCAATGAGGGCAATATCCATCGCGCCCGCGAAGCCCGCTATAACGCCGGCAATGCCGTCGCCAATGGCCTGCCCTATGGCGCAGCGCTGGATGGTCTGACGCTCAATCCGGCCAAGGCCTTTGGCGTGGCGGATCGGATTGGGTCGCTGGATATTGGCAAGGACGCCGATGTGGTGGTCTGGGATGGGGATCCGTTCGAGCCCATGACCCAGCCGGTGGCCGTGTTGATCAACGGCAAGGAACAGTCCCTGATGAGCCGGGGCCGCGCCTTAGCCGATCGCTACAAGGTGACGGGCGATATGCCGCCAGCCTATCGCTAAGCCGCGTCGCGTGAGCGGCCGTCCTTGACGGGGCGGTCGCGCTTTAAACCAAAAGCCCCTGTCTGCCGGAGAACGCAGACAGGGGCTTTTCACGTCGGACAGATGGGACCTGAAGGATAATCCTTGGGGATCAGGCCCGGATGGTCATGCTCGGGCCCTTAAGCCCAGTGCATGCTGCCGCGTGGGTGGGCATGGACTTTCAGCTTGCGGATCCGAGCGGCAACCGCCTCGGCCACTTCGGAACAGCGGGCATTGCCGCCAAGGTCGCGCGTCCGAACGCCTTCGCTCAAGACGCCCTTGACCGCGGCTTCGAGCACTTCGGCTTCGTCAGTGAGGCCCAAACCGTGGCGCAGCAGCATGGCCGCCGACATCAGCGATCCGTTCGGATTGGCCAGATCCTGTCCGGCTATATCCGGGGCCGAGCCATGGATCGGCTCAAACACCCCCGGCCCGCCCTGGCCCAGCGAGGCCGAGCCGAGCATCCCAATAGATCCGGAAAGCACCGAGGCCTCATCGCTGAGGATATCTCCGAACATGTTTTCGGTCAGGATCACATCAAAGCTGCGCGGACGGGTGATCAGGTGCATGGCCATGCTGTCAACCAGCGCATGTTCGAGCGCCACGTCCGGATAATGGTCGCGGTGAATGCGGCTGACTGTCTCGCGCCAAAGGCGGCTGGTTTCGATCACATTGGCCTTGTCAACCGACGTGACCTTGCGGCGGCGATCCCGGGCGGCCTTGAAGGCCACATGGGCCACGCGCTCGATTTCCGCGACCGTATAGACGCATTCGTCGGTGGCCCGGTCCTCGGTGCGGGTCCGCTGGCCGAAATAAAGGCCGCCGGTCAGTTCGCGCACAATCAGCATGTCCACGCCTTCAACCACTTCGGGCTTGAGCGGCGAGGCATCCACCAGATCCGGCAACACGGCCACCGGGCGCAGGTTGGCGAACAGGCCAAGATGTTGCCTAAGGGCCAACAGACCCTGTTCCGGACGCGGCGTCTTGCCATCCCACTTCGGTCCCCCGACGGCCCCAAGGAACACGGCGTCTGCCGCTTCACAGGCTGCACGGGTGGCCGCCGGATAGGGATCGCCCGTCGCATCAATCGCCGCCCCGCCAATCAGATGAGTCTCAAAGCGGAACTCATGACCAAAGGCATCCGCCAGGGCATGCAGGGCCAGTTCAACCGCGCGGGTACATTCGGGGCCGACGCCATCGCCGGGCAACATCACGATCGAGAAGGGTTTCATGCGGCGCGCTCCTGTTCATAGGCGGCAATCTGGGGAAGGCGGTTCAACAGCCAGCCGAGGGCATCCACGCCTTCGAGAAGGCAGCGGCGGGCAAAGGGATCGATCGGAAAGGCAACCGATTGCCCATTGGTCAGAGTGAGGGTGCAGGCCTCAAGGTCCAGAGTGACCCGCTGGCTTGGATCCGCCAGCAGGGCGGCGTGGGTCTCGGCATCCACCACCACCGGGATCAGGCCGTTCTTCAGCGCATTGTTGCGGAAGATATCGGCGATGGCCGTCGACACGACCGCCTTAAAGCCAAAGTCGGTCAGGGCCCAGGGCGCATGTTCACGCGAAGAGCCACAGCCAAAATTGTGACCGGCTACAAGCACACGGTGCTCGGTGGGGTCGATCTGGTTCAGAACAAAGGCCGGGTTCGGCTTGCCGTCCTTGTCATAGCGCCAGTCATTGAAGGCGTTTTTCCCCAGGCCTTTGCGGCTGGTGGTGGTCAAAAACCGCGCCGGAATAATCTGGTCGGTGTCGATATTGGCCTCAGCCAAAACCACGATCCGGCTGGAAAAGACATGATCCGGTTCAGAATTTCGTCCGTGAGCCGGGATGTCCGCCTGTGTTTCGATTGCGGTCTCAGACATAAGCGGTCTCCAGAGCGGGGGTTAAGGTGCGCGGGTCGGTGACGCGGCCCATCACCGCCGAAGCCGCCGCTGTCGCGGGGCTGGCGAGGATGGTGCGGGCCCCAGGTCCCTGACGGCCTTCGAAATTGCGGTTTGACGTCGACACCGCGAGCTGGCCCGGGGCAACGAGGTCCCCGTTCATGGCAATGCACATGGAACAGCCGGGCAGACGCCATTCGGCCCCGGCGGCTTTGAACACCGCATCCAGACCTTCGGCCTCGGCATCCTGACGAA
>JBKBWB010000018.1:0-14447 GCA_046289215.1 Asticcacaulis sp.
ATCGAGCGTTTCGCGGAAAATCGGCATACGCGAATGCTCACTCTCGACAAACTGGCGGACCACATCCGCGAGGGTCGAAGACAGTTCCAGCGCCATGACATCCGCGCGCGGGGTCATAACATCGGCCACTTTAAGCGATTGGAAGGCCCGCGCATGATCGATCAGATCTTTTTGCGATTGGGGCTGGACTTCGGCCTCTGGGCGGGATGCGGTCTGTGCAGATCCTAAAGGTAAAAAACGACTCAAAAAACCAGATTGCACCTCAGAGGCGGGGCGACTCGGGCCATCAGCGCTCGGCATGGGTCTCGTCATGTTTATAGGGGTCGGGGAATCCGAGCCCTTCGAGGATCTTGCGTTCCAGAGACTCCATCGCTTCGGCCTCTGTCTCGTCAAGATGGTCATACCCTAGCAGATGCAACGTGCCATGCACCACCAGGTGGGAAAGATGCGCAACAAGGGTTTTACCCTGTTCCGTGGCCTCTTGAACACAGATCTCATAGCCTAAGGCCATATCCCCCAAGTGAGGCGGTTGTCCGGGGATCTGGAGATCAGGGGCCGGAAACGACAGGACATTGGTCGGCTTGTCTTTGTCGCGGTATTCGGCATTAAGGCTCTGCATCTCGGCATTGTCCGTCAACAACACCACAAGGTCGGCGCCCTCGGGCGCTTCGGCGGCCTCCAGGGCCTTACTCACAGCCGTATCCACGCGCCGAACCAGATCCGGCACGGCCACAAGCCAGCGGTCATCCTCGATTTCAATTTCCGTCATCGGTCTCTTCCGCAAGCGCCGCTGACCCGTGCTGGCGCTTCAGCCGGGCCTCATGTTCCTGATCATAGGCCTTGACGATCCGGGCTACCAGCGCATGACGCACCACATCATCCGACGAGAACCGGGCCACGCCGACTCCCTCTAAGCCCCCCAACAGTCGCACCGCATGGGACAGGCCGGAATCGCGGGGGTTCATCAGGTCCACCTGACTGGGATCCCCGGTCACGGCCATGCGCGCGCCCTCCCCCAACCGGGTCAGCACCATTTTCATCTGCAAGCGCGAGGTATTCTGGGCTTCATCCACCAAAACAAAGGCATTGGACAGGGTGCGACCGCGCATATAGGCGAGCGGCGCGACCTCGATCTCGCCCTTATCCCGACGGCGACGCACCCCTTCAGCGCCGAACAGGTCATCGAGCGCCTGCCAGATCGGGGCCAGATATGGATCCACCTTTTCATTCAGGTCGCCAGGCAAAAACCCGAGCCGTTCCCCGGCCTCAACGGCCGGACGGGTTATGACTAAACGATCAACCTCGCCGCGGGCCAAAAGAGTTGCGCCATAGGCCGCCGCTAAAAACGTCTTGCCCGTCCCCGCCGGGCCAAGACCAAACGTCAGATCACACCGTTGCAGCAAGGACAGATAGGCGGCCTGATTGGCTGTTTTCGGCAGGATCGGCCCGCGCCGTCCCGGAATAAGGCCAGAGGCCCCGGACGCCAGCTCACCGCGGGCGGCACGGGACAGAGACGCCCGGATATCCGCCTCGGTCAGATCCGCGCCCTGATCGGCACGGTTGGCCAGATCCGTCAGGATCCGCTTGATCCCGGAACGACCCCGCGCCTCGCCATGCACACGCATGCCGCCACCGGGTGTTTCAATCAGCACGGAAAAGGCGTCTTCGAGCAGCGCCAGATGACGGTTGTTAAACCCGCAGATGGCCGAAACGGCCCCGTCGGAAAGCGGTACAAACTCGGACTGGCGAACGGTCACGCGTGTGCAGGCTCCGCTTTAGCCACAAGGGCCCCGCTCAGACTGTTGTTGCTCACGCCAGTGATGCGGACCGGTATGATCTGACCGATCAGAGGGGCCGCATCTTCGACAAAGACAGACTGCAGATAAGGCGAACGCCCGATCGCCTGCTCGCCCAGACGACCGCGCTTTTCGAACAGCACCGGCAGAATTTGGCCAACCAGATCCGCTTTGAAAGCCTGTTGCTGATCAATCAGCAAGGCCTGAAGGGTCTGGAGACGAGCATCGGCGACGGCTTCGTCAACTTGTTGCGGCATGGCCGCCGCCGGAGTTCCCGGGCGACGGGAATATTTAAACGAAAACGCCGAGGCGTAACGGACCTGACGCACCAATTCGAGCGTCGCTTCAAAATCCGCATCGGTTTCACCGGGGAAACCCACGATGAAATCCCCAGAAATCGCCATGTCGGGTCGAGCGTCACGGATCCGCGCGATCAAGTCAATATAGCTCTGGGCCGTATGCTTACGGTTCATGGCCCGCAAGATCTTGTCCGAGCCCGATTGTACCGGCAGATGCAGATAGGGCATCAGCGCCGACAGGTCGGCATGAGCCGTAATCAGATCGTCGCTCATGTCGTTGGGATGGCTGGTGGTATAGCGGATCCGGTCAAGCCCGGGGATCTCCGCCAACCTATAGGCCAACCGGGCGAGCGTTGAGACTCCCCCCGCCTCGGCCTCACCGTTGTAGGCATTGACGTTCTGGCCCAGCAGCGTGACTTCGCGCACGCCTTGGGCGGCCAGATTACGCGCCTCGGCCAGGACTGCCGCTTCAGGGCGAGACCACTCGGCACCGCGCGTATAGGGCACGACACAGAACGAACAGAACTTGTCGCAGCCTTCCTGAACCGTCAGAAACGCCGTTGGCCCCTGCACCACCCGAACTTCGGGCAGTTTGTCGAATTTGTCTTCGGGGGCAAAATCAACGGCCAGCCGTTCACCCTTGGAGCGGGTCACCTTGGCAATCAGCTCCGGCAACTGGTGATAGGCCTGCGGCCCAATCACCAGATCCACTGCCGGGGCGCGGGTCATGATCTCCTTGCCTTCCGCCTGGGCGACACACCCGGCAACGGCAATGGTCATACGCCCTTCACCGCGCTGCTCTTTTTCAAGACGCAGTTCCTTAAGGCGGCCAATCTCAGAATAGACCTTTTCGGCGGCCTTTTCTCGGATATGACAGGTGTTAAGCAACACCAAATCGGCCCCCTCGGGACCCTCAGCCACGGCATAACCCAGCGGACGCAGGACATCCGCCATACGCTCGCTGTCATAGACATTCATCTGACAGCCGTAGGATTTAATGTAGAGGCGCTTTTGCGCAGTCGTCGTCATGGGGTTCTTATGGGGTCAGGCCCCCGGTGATGCAAGATCCGCCATGACCGCAACAAAGTTAAGCGCCGCTTTTTTCGTCTTCGGGCACGCCGTAGAGTTCAAGCTTATGCCCGACCAAACGATAACCAAGACGGTTGGCGATCGCGGTTTTCAGCGCTTCGATTTCGGCATCAAAGAACTCGACCACCTGGCCGGTCTTGATGTTGATCAGGTGATCATGGTGATCTTCGCCCGCTTCTTCATAGCGCGAGCGGCCGTCGCCAAAGTCATGGCGTTCGACCACACCGGCCTCTTCGAACAGGCGTACCGTGCGGTAAACCGTGGCTAAGGAGATGTTCGGATCGACCTGGGCGGCGCGGCGATACAACTCTTCGACATCCGGATGGTCTTTGGACTGTGACAGAACCCGCGCCACGACCCGGCGCTGCTCGGTCATGCGCATGCCTTTTTCAACGCATTGCTTTTCAATCCGGTCCATCGTGATCTCCTTCTGAGCGCCAGGATTATCCACCGTTCAGTCCTCCTTCAGATCAAGAGTCATGACACAGGCGTCTACGCAGCCCTGTTTGCGCATATAGTAACCTTTACGGCGGCCGCTATCCCTGAACCCGGCTCTGCGATAGAGCCGGAGTGCGGGGACATTATCCTCGGCCACCTCCAGAAACAGAGTGTCGACGGCTTTGCCTCGGAGATCAAGCCGCGCTGTGTCGAGAAGTCGCAGGCCAAGGCCTTGACCCCGCGCCGTCTTGGCAGTCACGAGCGTTAAAATCTCGGCTGTATCAAACGCGATCCGGATCATCAGAAACGCTATCGCTGTCCCGGCATGGGACTCAACAGCCACCCAGCCCTGAGTCCCGGAAACCTCAAACATCGTCGCAAAGTCTGTTTCGGACCAGGCACGCTCAAACCCTTCGGCGTGTAACCCCGCGAGCTTGGCAAAATCCTCTGGCCCACAAGGCCGAACAGAAACAACAGGTTCAGAGATCAGCAAGGCTCAGACCGCCCGGCAATTTAGCATCCGGCTCACGGATATAGACGGGATCCGGACGGGCAAGTTCAGGATCCGCAAGGGCGGCCAACCGCGCCAGGGCCACAGGATCCAGGAGTTCAGGCGTTTCAATCCGGGCGTCGGGAAAACGGGCCTGAAGCCGGTCAGCCCCGGGTCCGACCACGGCATCCACCTCGGGCAGGGCCGTCAAGGCCGCAAGGTCATCGAGACTGAGGGCAAACGAGTCCGCAACCGGTCTTTGCCCTTCGAAGAGCTGCGCATAAAGCTGTTCACGCCGGGCATCAATGACCGCCAGAATAGCCCCTTTTGCATCAAGCATAGACGCCAAACAGGCCAGGGTACTGAAGCCCACAAGGGGGACCCCGAGCCCCAGCGCAAATCCCTTGGCATAGGACAGACCGACTCGAAGGCCGGTAAAGGAGCCGGGTCCCAAGGTTACGGCAATCCGGTCCAGCGCGGCCGGCCGGATTCCGGCTTTATCGAGGACTGATGCGACCATCGGCGCCAGTTGCTCCTGATGGCCCCGCTGCATGGGCTGGATAACAGACGCGCGCACCTGACCGGCCTCCACAAGGGCGACCGAGCAGGCATTCAGACTGGTATCCAGCGCCAGTATGTTCATCAGATCAAGGTATTGGCGTCATCAAAGGCCAGACGCGGCGCGCGCGGGAACACACCCTTATCGGTGCCATAGCCGAGCGAGCAGATGAAGTTCGACTTGATGGCGGTTCCAGCAAAAAAGGCGGCATCAACACCGGCGTTATCAAAGCCCGACATCGGCCCGCAATCCAGACCAATCGCCCGGGCCGCCATCATCAGATAGGCTCCCTGAAGCGTGCCATTGCGGAAAGCGGCTTCTTCACGGACCTTCGGATCCGGCCACCAGTCCTTGGCCCCCGGATTGTGCGGGAACAGCTCGGGCATGCGGGTATTGAAATCGACATCATGGCCGATGATCACCGTGACCGGCGCTTCGAGGACCTTAGCCTTGTTGCCCTCTGCGACGTGCGGCAACAACTTGTCCTTGCCTTCTGCCGTGTGCACCCACACGAACCGGGCCGGGCTGGAGTTGGCCGAGGTTGGGGCCAGCTTCATCAGGTCATAGATCTGGTGGATCTGCTCCACCGTGACCGGGGTATCCGACCAGCCATAGCGGGTACGGGCTTCACGAAACAATTGGTCAAGGGCGATTGCATCGAGAGTCGCAGGCATCTGTATCTCCATGAGTTGCGGTTCACATGTAGGGTGCCCTGGGGCCGCTGTCTAGCCCCGGACCCTTGCTATACGCTCAAACCTGCTCGACGCGCTGCACTTCGGGAACATAATGGCGCAGCATGGTCTCAACGCCACTTTTCAGTGTTGCGCTTGACGACGGACAGCCCGAACAGGCCCCGCGCATTTGCAGCCAGAGCGTCCCCGTATCGGCCTCGAAACGGTCAAACAAGATATCGCCACCGTCCTGAGCCACCGCCGGACGGACACGACTGTCCAACAACTCTTTGATTTCTTTTACGATCTGAGCGACATCGCCTTCGTATACATGGGTATCGCCCGGTGCACCCTCAGCCTCGGCCTCCATCAAAGCCTGATCCTGAGAAAAATGATCCATGATCGCCGCCAGGATCGGAGCTTTCATCTGGGCCCAGATCAGTGAACTTTCCGGATCGCGGGCCACGGTCAGAAAATCGTGACCGAAAAAGACCCCGCTCACCCCTTCGAGACGAAACAGGGCGCGCGCCAGCGGCGATGCGTCCGCCTCGTCGATCGTCTGGAACGACCGCGACCCCTCGGCCATAAGTACCCGCCCCGGCAGAAATTTCAGGACGTTCGGGTTGGGCGTGGCTTCGGTCTGGATAAACATAGGGCCTCCTGCGGATACGCTGAACAGATGGCGATCTTTGCCTCAAAGCGCAATCATTTTGCCGGGCATGGCATGAACTCAGACCAGGCCCTAGACCAAGGCTTGAATTTCCTCGTCGGTCAGATCGCCCGGCACAATGGTAATGGGTACGGCGCGGTTCCCGCCCAAGGCATTGACCCCATCGCGGGCCAAACTGGAGATCAATGGCCCCGGGCCCCGGCTACCGGAGGCCGCCGCCAGCACTAGAACCTTGATATGAGGATCCTCTGAAAGCGCGATCCGGATCGCGTCACGGATTTCACCTGTCTGGATGACATATTCTGCGGGGGCCCCGGATCGACGGGCAACCTCGGCGCTGAGCCCGGTCAGAAGGGTCTCGGCCTGAGCGCGTTGTTCCCGCTCAATTTCATCCCGAACACCGGACCAGTGTTCGAATTCCGACGGCGGCAGCGCCTTGAGCAGCGCCACCATACCGCCGGTCGATTTCGCCCGTCCGCAGGCATAGCTGAGGGCCGCCCGGAATTCCGGGCTGTCATCGACCACCAGCAAAAACTTGCGGATACCCATGCTGCGTTACACCGATTGCGCCAGCTCACGCAGAGCCGAGTTGGCAATGGTGAGTTTGGCAAAGCTCCAGCCCGGGCCGCTTTGTTCGATCTCGGTGATGGTGCGCTTGACCTCCGCGATCTTGGCCTGACGGCTCGCGCTCCACCCTTCGACCGCACGCAGGGCCGTGTCCTCGGTTGCGCCGGCCGCTTCCTTGGCCGAGGCCAGCACGGCGGCTGCCACCGTGCGTTGCTCGGACATCAGATCTTCCTGTAAGCGGCGCATGGCGAGCCGTTCCCAGTGATCCTGGCTGTAGAGCGAGCCGACGGCTGCGCGCATGCGGTCAAATTCGAGCGCATTACCAACCTGGTGATAAACCCGGGCAGCAGGTGCGGCTGTCCAGCTAAATTCCCGCGCCAGATCGGCAATATCCAGCGACGAAATATAGCCGCGCAACAGACCGATCTGGAGGGCGAGATCCTCAGGCGCACCCGCAACCACAAAGCCTTGAATGCGCTCTGCAATCCGGCTCTCTTCGAACCCGCCAAACAGATCCAGGCCTTCTTGGCGCAGCGCATCGATCGACGGGCGATATTGCTCAATCAACTGGGTCACCGAAACCTCGGTTTTGCCCACCTTACGACCTAGCCAGTAACACAGGCGGCGCAAGACCAGTGAGAGTTCCTGATAAAGGGCCGTCTGAGCTTCGGCAGCGATCCGGTTATCCAGCTCCGATACCTTTTTCCATGCCGTATCGAGGCGCAGAATCTGACGCGCGGCTTCAAAGCAACGCACCAAGGTGCCGGTGTCACATTCCACAGAGGCCCGCAGACGGTCCGGGAAGGTCGGCCCGGCCATATTGACCAGTTCATTGGTCAGGACCGTCCCGATGATCTCCCGACGCAGACGATGGCTGGCCATTTCCGATGTAAAGCCCCCCAAGGCATCCGGGAAATAGCGCTTCAGCGTCGCCTCAAAGAACGCATCATCGGGCGCAGTGCTGGCGACCACGTCTTCGAACAGCACGTTCTTGGAATAGGCCGTTAGGACCGCCAGTTCCGGACGAGTCAGGCCCTTGCCTTGCGCGGCCAGTTCCTGAATGCCGTGCGGTGTCGGCAGACCTTCGACCTTGCGATCCAGCTTACCGGCACTTTCAAGTCGGGTCATAAAGCGGTTGGCCGCATCGATATCCTGAGCTGCCGTGGCTTCCTGGAGTGTCAGAGCCAGGGTCTGGTCATAGTTGTGAACCAGAACGTGGCGCGAAACATCGTCCGTCATCGAGGCCAAAAGGGCTGTCCGATTATCCGCACTGACCTTGCCATTGCCCAGCAGCATGCCAACCAGGATCTTGATGTTCACTTCGTGGTCGGAACAATCAACCCCAGCTGAGTTATCGATGGCGTCGGTGTTGATCCGACCCCCTGCCCGCGCAAAGGCGATGCGCCCGGCCTGGGTCATGCCGAGGTTGGCCCCCTCGCCGATCACCTTGGCCCGAAGCTCATTGCCATCGACACGGATAGCGTCATTGGCCTTGTCGCCCACATCCAGATGGCTCTCAAACGGGGCCTTCACATAGGTGCCGATGCCCCCGAAGTAGAGCAACTCTGCCGGTGCCTTCAGGATCGCGCGCATCAGATCAAACGGCGACAGCGCGTCCTCATTGACTTGAAGCAGGGCTTTAATTTGCGGCGTCAAAGCGATGGACTTGGCTGAGCGCGGGAAAATCCCGCCGCCCTCAGAAATCTTGGACTTGTCATAGTCCTGCCAGGACGAACGCGGCAGAGCGAACATGCGGTTGCGCTCTTCCCACGAGACCGCCGGATCCGGATTGGGATCAATAAAGATGTCACGGTGGTCAAATGCCGCCACGAGCTTGGTCTGCTTGGACAACAGCATACCGTTGCCGAACACGTCACCCGACATGTCGCCCACACCCACGGCGGTAAAGGTTTCGGACTGGATGTCCTTGCCCATCTCGCGGAAGTGGCGCTTGACCGCTTCCCAGGCGCCCTTGGCCGTGATGCCCATGGCCTTGTGGTCGTACCCGATGGATCCACCCGAGGCGAAGGCATCACCCAACCAGAAGCCATAGGCCGCCGAAACGCTGTTGGCGATGTCCGAGAAAGTCGCCGTCCCCTTGTCGGCGGCCACAACCAGATAAGGGTCGTCCTTGTCCCAGCGCACGACATTTTGCGGCGGGATCAGGGCATTGCTCGCATCGATGTTGTCCGTCAAGTCGAGCAGACCCGACAGGAAGATCTTGTAGGCCTCAATGGCTTCGGCTCGCACCGCATCCGGGGTGCCGCCGCGCGGAAGATGCTTGGGATAGAACCCGCCCTTGGAGCCGACCGGCACGATCACCGCATTCTTGACTTGCTGGGCTTTCACAAGACCCAGTACCTCGGTGCGGAAGTCGTCCCGACGATCCGACCAGCGCAAGCCCCCGCGGGCCACCGGACCAAAGCGCAGGTGCACCCCCTCGACGCGCGGCGACCAGACAAAGATCTCCCGAAGCGGCTTGGGTTGCGGCAGATCGATCAGCTCGCGGCTGTGGATCTTGAACGAGATGTAGGACTTAACGGCACCCTTAGCGTCGGTCTGATAGAAGTTGGTGCGCTGAATGGCGTTGATCAGCGCCGCAAGACGACGCAGCACGCGGTCGTAATCCAGGCTGGCAACGGTTTGAAGCAGAGCCTCAATCTCGGCACTGATTGCTTCGGACCGCTCCGAGCGGGTGGCGCCATCGGCATGGGCCGGATCGAAGCGCAGTTGGAACA
The DNA here is from genome assembly GCA_046289215.1 of Asticcacaulis sp. Classification (GTDB taxonomy): domain Bacteria; phylum Pseudomonadota; class Alphaproteobacteria; order Caulobacterales; family Caulobacteraceae; genus Asticcacaulis. Next base: position 9,318 of record JBKBWB010000018.1, read on the forward strand.
GGTCGAGAAGCTTGCGCGTCACATCCGCATGCTCGATCAGAGCGGCTTCCTGAATCGCTTGGCTGGGATCCATGCCGGACTGCTGACGATAGCGGCACAGAGCGCGGAATACGGCCACTTCACGCCAGGACAGGCCCAGCAACGCCATGCGGTTAAAGCCGTCGTTTTCGGTCCAGCCTTTCCAGATCGCCACAAACGCCGTCTCAAACGGTCCCTTGACGTCAGAGAACTTCAGGTTCGCGCCCTGCGGATCTTCGATGACGAATTCGTGGATCCACCAGGTCTCTTCGCCCTCGCGGGCTTCGGCCGGGTGGCCATACTCTTCCATGGCCTTGAGGCCCATGTTGTCGAGGATCGGCAACACATCCGCAAGCGGCACAGCCTCATCACCTTTGTGATACAGCTTAAAGCGGAAGCGCAGGTTGCTATCGTTTTCCGCACGGAAGGCGCGGACTGTCATGCCATGCTCCGGATCTGCCGATGCAATGGTCTCCAGATCCAGCAAGGCCTCTTCAACGCTATAACGCTCACGATAGGCGAGAGGCAGACGCTCAGCCCAATGACCTGCTATCGGCAGGGTGGCCAAAAGGCCGCTTTCGCGGGCGGCCACTTCAAACCGTTCGGTCCAGGCGCGAGCCATTTCGGCAATTTCCGCCTCGAGGACATCTTCATCCGGCTCATTATGATTACCCGGGGTCACACCGATAATGTAGTGGATGCGCACGAGTGGAGAGTCGTCCAGTTGGGGATACCAAGCTGAAATCCGTCCGCCATAGGCATCCGCCAGATAGTCCGCAGCTTTCTTGCGCACCGACGAGTCATAAAGATCACGCGGAATGTATAGCAGTACAGAATAGAAACGATCGAACGGATCGCGGCGCGTAAACAGACGGACCTGAGGCCGGTCAATCAGATGTAGAATTCCTTGTGAAATATTCAGCAGATCGTCTTCAGACATCTGGAACAATTCATCACGCGGATAGCCCTCGACGATATGACGCAGGCGCTTTTCATTATGGCTATCCGGTGTTTTACCAGCCCGTGCCATAACATTGTCAACCTTACGGCGGATCAGCGGTACATCGCGTGAGGCCTGATCATAAGCTTCGGCTGTAAACAGACCGACAAAGCGCACCTCACCGGCAGGCTTCCCGTCCGGGCCATAACGTTTGATGCCGACATAATCCATGTATGTGCGGCGGTGAACCCGAGAACGCAAATTCGCCTTAGCCACAGTTACTGGCTCGGACAGATCCAATTGACGGCGCATTTGGGCTGTAAGGACAGCCGGTTCATTAGCGCTGCGCAAAACAGGGCGGTTCGGATCACGCAGAACCCCAAGACCCTCTTGGTGGAGATTCAACGGCGCTTCGGCAGCATAGCTGCCATCTTCTGCACGGGGATAAGTGTAGCCCCGAGCGCCCAGGAAAACGAAATGATCCCCATGAAGCCATTGCAGGAATGCAATATTTTCTTCGAGAACTGCCGGGTCCACACCCGGAACGCCTTTTTTGAGGCCGTCGATCTCGCTTTGCATCAGCTTTAGCATGCGATCAAAATCAAGAACCGACACGCGAAGATCCGCAAGAGCGATATCCAGGCCCTCATTCAACGCCTTTCGGCGTTCATTGGTCATACAATCGACCACGATCAGGATCATCGACTCGCGGTGCGTACCGGTCGGCAGCTTACGGCGACCTTCTGAATTGCGCTCGAGTGTTACAAGGGGGTGGAACATAGCGCGCACGGAGACGCCTTGATCCGCCAGTTCCCCCATGACTGTATCAACCAGAAATGGCGCATCATCCTGGATGAGCTCGATCAGTTCATAAGGTAGCTCATTTCCGTCTTGGGTTTCCGCCCGGCGTATACGCTTCAAGGCGATGTTTGCTGATTGGCGGACCTCACCGGATCGCCAAAACTCAGCCAGAGTCAGGCCAAAATTTTCAGGAGAAAACTCAGGAATTTCATTGGGCGAGTAATCTTCCAGAGCATGAACCAGAAATTCATGCTCCATCCGGTCGAGCTCTGTGACCGAGGGCCGCCCCAGGCCGGTCGCAAAGGCTTTCGACAAAACATCGAGCACGCGCGTGCGGTTTCCTGAGCCATCCATGGGACGTCGTATCCTCTGTCGTTGTGTCAGCCACCAGCTTAAGCTGGCTTAATGAATAGTCCCTCTCTTGCTAGATCACTCTGGAAAAAAACAAAAGCCGTCGGATGCAAAGCAACCGACGGCTTTTTCAGAAAGCCATGCCCAAAGGGGGGGGATAGGCTATGGCTTTACGGCGGTCTGTCCGGTCATTGGGGGGGACGGGATGGACAGACCGCGAGATGGTTGAGGCCAGGACCCCGTTTCCATCTGCAATCAACATAACGCATTGCAGCAAAAACGTCAGTCCTGTCGAAATTCACAGTTCTGTGACATTGCCCTGCATGCAAGTATCAAAGTCATGTAAAAACAGTTAACATGTAGATTTTCCGCATTTATTCCTACAAATTAAACTCTATAGACTGAGATTCCGGAAATTGACGCCTATCTTTCCTGTGGATAAGGGTTTCCATCTGCGGACAGAAGAACAGAAATCCAACGCGTGCTCTTGAATTCCGCGAGAATCGCCATGACCAATACGGCGAGTGGTGTTGACAAGAACATACCAATTGCACCCCACAACGCCCCCCAGAATGCGAGAGCCAGCAGCACGGCAATCGGGTCAATATTTTCGCGGTCGCTCTGCATTCGCGGCTGCACAAGATTCCCCATGACAAAAAGCAATATTTGCAGCCCAACAAGTAGTATCACGGCAGGTATGTAACTATCAAATTGAATAACTGCAAACAACGGTGGAGCCAAACCGGCAATAGCGCCGCCAATTATTGGGATATAACAAACAATAAATATTACAAATGCCCAGAAGAGAGAATTTTTTAAACCAATAGCCTCCATCATGCCCCAAGCTATAACTGCGATAATCAAGCCAGTTACAGTTTGAACCCACAAATAACTTTCAACACCATTTCGAACTCTCTCGAAAATTTCTTCAGCATTTGATCTTGCGCGGGTCGTTGTGAACAGATTTTCAAGCTTGCGGCTGAAACCTGCACGTGACGCTATTAAAAAACCTAAATAGATAAGTACAAATACAATCGTGGAGGCAGTTTCTCTAACAACATTCAATGATCGACCCGCGTATTCCGTCAAGGGGAAGTCTTGTAGTATGTTGCTAACCGTAAGCGGTTTCGGAATGCCAAATTCCTGTGAAATTTGTAGGAGAATACGGTCAATTTGCTTCGGCAATTCCGTCATTTCGGCGGCAATTCCTGCAGCGCCGTCACTGATAACCCAGACCGTTGCCGTAAAGCCTGCAAGCGTTAGAAAAATCGCCAGGAAATAGGCCAGCCCTTCTGGAGCTGCGACATATCGTCGCACCCCGCGCGCCAATCCATCAATCATGAGCAAAAGGAACAAAGCCATGACAAGGGGCGTAAAAATATCACGCAAAACATACAAAGCTGCCCCAGACAGGATAACAGCGATCACGGTTACGGCACGGGCCGTGGTTACATTTCGGGTCATGCTCATGGGGTCAAATTTCCAAATTTACAGAACACCATTGCGAGCTGGCGTTGTTCGCGTCAATCCTGCGCTTTGAATTTGCGACCCGCCAGAGCCGAACCGGCATAGAGCGGACTATCGGTAAGAAGAAAGGCACGATCATGTCGGTCTCCGGAGAAACCCAAGGTCTTTTAGTCGGGTTTTCCGACAAGCCCGATGTCCTGCTCTGGAACCGGGCTAATCGCCACGGACTGGTTGCCGGGGCGACAGGGACCGGCAAGACCATAACGCTTCAAGTCCTGGCTCAAGCCTTTTCTGAAGCCGGCGTTCCCGTCTTTGCGGCGGACATCAAAGGCGATCTTTCTGGCGTATCCATTCCTGGAACGCCGAATGAAAAACTGCTCAAACGTGCAGAGACCGTAGGCATTGCCCTAGAACCGGCGGGCGCGCCCTGTATTTTCTGGGATCTGTTTGGCCAGTCCGGTCATCCGATCCGCACCACTGTATCCGAGATGGGCCCGTTATTGTTATCGCGCCTGTTTGAGCTGAATGACGTCCAGGAGGGTGTCCTCAGCATTGCTTTCCATGTCGCCGATAAGGAAGGGCTTCTCCTCCTTGACCTTGATGACTTGCGAGCGTTGCTGAACTATGTCGGTGAAAACGCCGCAGAGATCAGTCGGACCTATGGCCAAGTCTCGCAGGCTTCGATTGGTGCTATTCAACGCCAGATCCTGCAATTAGAGACGCAGGGCGGAGATCAGTTTTTTGGCGAACCGGCGCTTCGACTCGAAGATTTGTTGCGAACTGACATTCAGGGGCGAGGCTATATCAATGTTTTGTCGGCGGACAAGCTGATTGCCAATCCCCGTCTGTATTCCACTTTTCTACTCTGGCTCCTATCGGAACTGTTTGAACAGTTGCCTGAAATCGGAGATCCGGAGAAACCACGCGTGGTGTTCTTCTTTGACGAGGCGCACCTTTTGTTCCGAGAGGCCCCGAAAGCCTTATTGGAAAAGGTCGAACAGGTAGTGCGCCTGATCCGTTCCAAAGGGGTCGGCATCTATTTTGTCACACAAAACCCGGCAGACATCCCCGATGCAGTCCTAGCCCAGTTAGGCAATCGCGTTCAGCACGCCTTACGAGCCTACACCCCCTCCGAACAAAAAGGGTTGAAGGCGGCAGCGGACTCGTTCCGTCCCAATCCGGACTTCGATACGGCTGAGAAAATCCAAACCCTGGGTGTTGGCGAAGCGGTTGTATCACTTCTGGATGCCAAGGGGATCCCAAGCATGGCCGCGCATTGCCTTATCCGCCCCCCGGCGTCACGCCTTGGTCCGGTTACGCCCGAAGAGCGAAAGGCCCAAATGGCCACGTCTCCCGTGGGCGCGCTTTATAATGCATCCGTGAACCGCGACTCCGCCTACGAAATCCTCACTCGACGGGCTGAGGCGGCTGTAGATGCGGCTGAGGCGGAAGACGCCGTTAAACCGGCACCCAAGTCCCGATCTCGCGCTGAACCTGCCCCGGCGCGGTCGCAGAGACAGGGAGCCTTCGAGGCCTTGGCCGTCTCCCTACTC
>JBKBWB010000375.1:0-1938 GCA_046289215.1 Asticcacaulis sp.
ATGACCTAGCGCGTGGCCATATTGCGCTCTACACCCTGTCGGCCCGCGGCAAGCTGGGCATGATGGGCCGCGTCGATACCGGCGCCGGTGAAGCCTATGGCTTCTGCTTCTACACCCGTCCCCAGGACGGCGCGCTGTTTGCCTTTCAGGTGATGAAGGATGGCCGCGTTGATCAGGTCCGCCTTGATCTGTCGGCCAAGACTCCGCGCGGCACCGTGGTGCGCGCCTTCAAACTGGCCACCCAATCGGAGGGCTGCGTGGCCGATGCCCGCACCGGCCAACTCTATGTCGGCGAAGAAGATGGTGGCATCTGGCAGATCGGGGCCAATCCGGCCGATGGCACCACGCCGACGGTGTTTGCGGCCATCGATGGCAAGACCCTGGTTGCCGATGTCGAAGGTCTGGCTGTAGTCCCGCACCCCGATAAAACCCGCCCGGCGGCAGGCTGGCTGATCGCCTCAAGCCAGGGCGACAACACCTACGTCGTGTTTGATCTTGAGACCCGCAAAGCGGTGCGCAAGGTTCAGGTCGTGGCCGGAGGGACCGGCATCGGGGCCACCAGTGAAACCGATGGCATCGAAGCCTCGGGCAAGGCCTTTGGCCCAGAGTTCCCCAATGGCCTTTTCATTGCCCAAGACGGTGACAACGCGCCCAAGGCCCAGAATTTCAAGCTGGTTGACCTGCAAAAACTGCTGATCGACGACGTCAACTAAGGCGTTGCGGACCTCAGGGGTGCTCTGCCATGGGGTGGGGCACCTCCCCGCGTTTGACACGGCCATACCAGGCCCACAGAAGATGCGCCGCCACGGCCCGGTTGGGCTGCCAGACTTCGGCTCGGGCATAGGCGGCCCGGGTATCGGGGCGCGCTTCCAGCCGATCCGCCCAGCGCATAGCTTCCTGAAGGGCGATATCCCCGCCCGGAAACACGCTTAAGCGCCCCTCACAAAACATCAGATATAACTCCGCGGTCCACAGCCCAATCCCGGGCACGGCGGTCAGCTGTCTAATCGCATCCGCAAGCCTGGGTAAGGCCGCAAAATCCAGCCGGCTGTCCCGGCACGCTTCGGCCAACGCCCGGGCATAGCGCACCTTGGGGCGGGACAAACCGAACCCCCGCAAATCCTCTTCGCTCAAGGCCAGAACCCGGTCCGGCACAGGATCCCCGAGACCCGTCTCGACCCGCGCCCAGATCGCCGCGGCCGCATGGGTCGAAACCTGTTGTTCGACGATCATCTGCAACAGTCCGACAAAGCCCCCGGGCCGGAGCCGCCAGGCAATCGGCGGCACGGCGTCGTGCGCCAATTTAAGCGCCGGATCCTGATCGACCAGCGCCTCTCGGAGCTGGGTCATAGCCGCAGCATCTGGTGGACAAAAGTTATTAGAGGTCATCTGGCCATAGTCGGAGGGCTTGAACGGTCCTGCAATCCGGAAATTGCTGTGACATGCCCTGATGCCGTTTTCTTTTGCGCTCAAAGGCATCTTTTCATTTTTGTGACAGAGCGTCTGGATTTCAGTCCCACCGTGCGCCATGTTTGACAGACTATGACGTTTGTCACGCGGTTCGCGCCCTCACCGACCGGTTATCTGCACCGGGGTCATGCCTTTTCGGCCTTGCTGGCCTATGAGGCGGCCCGAGCGGCCCATGGCCGGTTTCTGCTGCGGATTGAAGACATTGATATGACGCGCTGCCGTCCGGAGTATGAGCGCGCCGTGATCGAAGACCTCAAATGGCTAGGGCTGCGCTGGCGCACCGCGATCCGGCGTCAATCGGAACATTTTTCGATCTATCAGGCCGCGCTCGACCATCTGCACAATCGAGGCTTACTCTACCGCTGTTTCAAGACCCGGCGCGAGCTGGCCGAAGACGCCACCCGCGCCCCGCATTTTTCACCGGACGATCCCCCGCCCTATTTCGGATCCCCCCTGCCCTTGGCCAAA
>JBKBWB010000019.1:0-14272 GCA_046289215.1 Asticcacaulis sp.
CGCCAAGGATCCAGCGGTAGTCGGCAGGGGATCCAGGGTTTCGATATTGTCTTTCAACAGGACCGGCAGGCCATGGAGCGGACCGCGCACTTTTCCGGCCTTGCGCTCGGCATCAAGGGCGCGGGCCTGTTTGAGCGCATCCGGATTGACACTGAGCACGCTGTTGAGGCCCGGGCCGGACTGATCGAGGGTGCCGATGCGGTAAAGATAAGCCCGCACCAGCGCCTCAGAGGTCAGCTCACCGCGAGTCAGGCGGGCCTGCAGCGTGGCAAGGTCTTGTTCTGCCACCGTGGCCGCCTCAGCCATGGCCGGATGGGGCGGGGGCGGAGTTTGAGCCTGAGCAAGGCTTGGTAGCGCCATAAGGCTGAGCGCGCTGACCGCCGCCAGCCAAGACCGTGACGCGCGGCGAGGGAACAGGACCGACATGAGCCTTACTCCCCCTTCAGGCGGCGGTTAAAGAAGTCGAGTTCGGTGCGGAAGCGGTGCAAACCCTTGGCATTGCCCCGGACCCCGTGCCGCTCCCCCGGATAGAGCATGGTCTCGAACGGGATGCTCTTGGCCTGGATCGCGCCGATGGTGCGGGTGGCATTTTCGAAGATCACGTTATCGTCGGCCATGCCGTGTATCAGCATCAGGCTATTCGGCTTGAGATGATCGAGCCGGGCATTGATGTCCCAGGTGGCATAGCCCGTTGGGTTCTGTTGCGGGGTCTGCATGAAGCGCTCGGTATAGTGCGTATCATAGAGGCCCCAGTGCGTCGGGGCCGCCCCGCCGGATCCGGCTTTGAACGGGGTGTTGGGCTCGGTCAGCAACATCATGGTCATGAAGCCGCCGTAGCTCCAGCCCATCACGCCCAGGCGGTTGGCATCGACATAGGGCAGGGTCTTGAGGAAGGCCGCCCCATCAAGCTGATCGATGGTTTCAACCTTGCCCAACTGCTTGTGGATCGCGGTCTTGAAGGCGACCGAGCGTCCCGAAGATCCCCGGTTATCCAAAGTAAAGATAAGATAGCCGGCATCCAGCCACAGGCGGTTAGATGGGCTGGACCAGCCCTTGGTGACGCGTTGCACGCCTGGGCCGCCATAGACATAGACGATGACCGGATATCGCTTGGACGGATCGAAATTAGCCGGTTTTTCAAGCGAATAGTGCATCGTCTGGCCGTCTCGAGCCTTCAGAGTGCCAAAGTCTTTTGTCGGATGGCCCGCCAGATAGGGCGCATAGGGGTGCTTGTCGTCGAGCTTGTTTTCTTCGATCCAACGGACCAGCTTGCCATTGGCGTCGAACAGGCCCGTGCGCGGCGGTGTTTTCGGGTCGGAATAGGTCCCGGCAAAGGCGGTGCCGGTCTTATTGACCGTCGCGCCCCACCAGCCATCGGTGCTGGTCAAAGCCTTTGGCTTGTCGGCCTTTTTATAGCTGACGGCAAACAACGCGTTTTCAGTCGGATCATTCATGCCGCTGCTGAACAGCACAAGACCGGCTTTTTCATTCAGGCCCGCAATGCCGCGCACCATCCAGTCGCCTTTCGTGACCTGGCGGATTACGCGGCCATCGGAGGCATGGTGATAGATGTGGCGGTTGCCATCGGCTTCCGAGGACCACAGGAACGACCCATCCGCCAGCGGGCGGAAATCGTGGGTCAGCTCGACCCAGGCATCCGAGGTCTGGCTGAGCAGCACCTTGCCCTTGCCGGTCGCCGGGTCAAACGCCATCAGGTCGAGACGGGTCTGGGCGCGGTTCTGGCGCTGGACATAGACGGTCTTGCCATCGCGCGACCAGTTGACCCGGGCCACGTAGATGTCTTTTTCGGTTCCAAGATCGAGCTGGACCTTGCGGCCGCTGGCCATGTCGTGAACGAACAGCTCGACAATGGCGTTGGGTCGGCCCGCGCGCGGATAGCGCTGGAGCACAGTCTTGGACCCTTCGGCGCTGATATCGAGGCGCGGGACGATATCGACCGGGGTTTCATCAACGCGAGCATAGACGATCTGGCGGTCATCCGCTGACCACCAATAGCCGACATCCCGGTCCATTTCTTCCTGGGCGATGAACTCCGCAACACCGTAGCTGATGACATCCTTGCCGTCGGTGGTCAGGGCCGTTTCCGTGCCGCTTGCCAGGTCGCGGACATAGAGGTTTTGGTCGCGCACATAGGAGACATAGCGGCTGGCAGGGGAGACGCGCGCATCGATTTCATCCCCCGGCGTTTCGGTCAGACGGCGGACCTTTTGGCTGGCCCGTTCAAACAACCAGACATCGCCGTCCAGCGGCACGAGGATGAACTGGCCCTTGTCGTCCCAAGCATAGTCGACAACGCCCCGGACGCTGATACGCATGCGTTCGCGACGCGCTTTTTCAGCTTCGGACAAGTCCTTGTCTTCCGGCGCGAGGGCGCGCGCGTCAATCAGGCGAAACGGTGCGCCCCCTTTTACATCCGCGGCCCACAGATCCAGCACCTGGGCATTGCTTTCCTTGGCCTTGAGATAGGTCACCAAGGTCCCGTCCGGTGACAGTTTGACACCGCTTGCGGCGGGGCCCGTCAGGGAGGGGTTGTTAAAGACCCGCTCTGGGGTCAGGGGCATGCCGCCAGCCGCACTTTGGGCCAGGGCGGCCGGCGCGGCAGAGGCCATCAGAGCCAAGCTGAGCGCCGTCAGAATCGAGCGTTGGTGAGTCGTCATGTGCGTTTCCCCGTCTGTCGCGTCACCTTGCGAGGTGATCTCACCCTATTGCTACGTCAAGTCTGGGCTGGGCGATAGGTCCGGCCCGAGCTTTGCCAAATTTTGACATTTTTCTTTGGGGGCAAGGGCGCCCAATCGTGGGGCTGTCTTTTTGTGAATAGTTTCTTTCAGAACGATCACGCTAAAGTTAGCGCAGTTAACCTTGCGTAATATTTCTGGGGTGGGAATGATTATGGGGGCTTTGCCTTATTTTTGATCGGATAAAAATCAAGTTAAAAGGACATATTTTCAATATAAATTCAAAAAAATTACAAAAAAAATCGCTGTTACGACAAATATGTAAAAATTAATTTATGAATTGAACCTATAATTATCTTAGTAATTAATGAAGGCAAAATTATGTTTACTTTGTAATATTTGTATCATTTTTAACACTGACTCAGTTATGAGTCGCGAAGACTCCTTTGTAACTTGACGAATTTGTCTCGAAATTGTGTCGATGGCGCTAGGCCCGCACTCAAGCACGGGCGTCACAAGACGAGACTCAGTCTCGGGAGGCATAAATGAGATCAAACCAAAAGGGACTATTGTCCTATTCCGTATCCGTGGCTGCGACCTTATCGGTTCTGGCGTTGGCCCAGCCGGTTTGGGCCCAGTCAGCCCCGTCCCAACCTGCTGCTGATGAAGTGCAAACGGTTGTTGTGACCGGGTCGCGTATTCAACGCGCCAACTTGACCGGCACCTCGCCCGTCAGCGTCCTGGGTCAAGAAAAGCTGCAAAACCAGGGCTTTGAAAACGTCACCGATCTGCTGACGGCCCAGCCGCAGTTCGCCGCGTCGTTCGGCACCTCGCGGACCCAGTCGACTTTTTCGGGGGCGGTCAGCTCGGGCCTGAACCTAGTGAACCTGCGTAACCTCGGCTCTCAGCGGACTCTGACTCTGATCAACGGCCGTCGCGTTCCGTCAGGTGATATCACGACTGAAGCCGTCGACTTCAACATGATCCCGTCGGCCAATATCGCCCGTGTCGAAGTGATCACCGGTGGTCAGTCGGCAATCTATGGTGCAGACGCCGTGGCCGGTGTGGTCAACGTCATCACGGATGACCGTTTCGAAGGGATCGAGTTCGGGGCGAGCTATGGCGCAGCACTCGATAATAAGGACAACATAAACCCGAACGCCTTTCTGCGTTTGGGTAATCGCTTTGACAAAGGTCACGCCAATCTGACCCTGCAGTATGACTATCAAGGTCTGGTCAGCTGTAAGGACCGCTATCTGTGCTCGGACGATGTGTTCTGGAACCCGCCGGGTGCGTTCCAGCGCGGACCTGCTGTCCGTTCGGGCGTGCCGCTGACAGGCCGTTTCTTCGTTGGTGGTAAAAACTATACATTTGCTGACAATCAGGTGGTTCCGTACGACAACGCAAAGTACGGCTATAACCGGAATGCTCAGCGCACCCTGGCCATCCCGACCAAGCGCTTCCTTGCGGCGGCCAATGCCAGCTATGAAGTGTTCGACAATTCAAAAGCGTTCCTGGAGCTGAACTACAGCTCGACCGACACCAAGGCGCCGTTTGAAGCCCACCCGTTCCAGTCTGACAACGATTTGGTTTCGGGCGTTATTGAACCCAGCATCCCCGTTTCCAACCCCTTCCTGCCCCAGGGTCTGAAAGACCTGGCCTCGGCAGCCAAGGCTACGGAGATCACCTGGTGGCAGCGTTTCGCCGGTCTTGAGGCCCGCGGCGCGACCAACAACCGGACGACCTTCCGCTTTGTGGCCGGTCTTCAGGGTGACTTCGACTCGCTGCTCGGTTTTGGTAGCGACTGGAATTATGAAGTCTCCTACACCAATGGCGTCACTCGTCTCGACAGCGTCACCAATGGTCTGATCTCACGCGCGGCGCTCTACTAATGGCCTGCGGGTTGAGCAAGACCCGACCAAGCCCGCTGGCAACTATCGCTGTATTGACCCGGTGGCTCGCGCCCAGGGCTGTGTGCCGATCAACGTGTTCGACGGCTATAACAAGGAAGAGCAGAAGTACCTGCTCGTAAGCGCGGGAACGCGTGGGGAATCGCGTCTTGAAAACGCTCAGGCGATCCTGTCCGGGACCCTGTTCGAGCTTCCGGCCGGGCCGCTGAAAGGCGCTTTTGGCCTGGAGTCGCGTCGCGTAACGGGTTTCCTCGACTATGCTAACGACATCAACCAAGGCATCACCACGGGCAACCAGATCGGCGACAATGACCGGACCAGCTTCCTGACCAACGAAGTCTTTACCGAATTGTCAGTTCCGGTTCTGAAAGACCTGGCGTTCGCGAAAGAACTCAACATCGAGGGGGCATTCCGCCGGTCGGACTCGTCGCGCTTTGGCGAGTATGACACTTGGAAAATCGGCGGTGACTGGTCGCCGCTGGCGGGCCTGCGCTTCCGCGTCACTAAGGCCAAATCTGTCCGGACGCCGAACCTCAGCGAAGTGACGGGCATCAGCCAGACCTTCGGTATCGTCAATGATCCTTGCGTCAATTATGGCACCAGCAGCAATGCGACACTGAAAGCCAACTGTGCTGCCGCTGGGATCCCGGCCAACTATGATCCGCCTCAAGTGGTTCAGCAGTCGGTCAGCGGCCTTGTCGGCGGCAACGACAAGTTGAAGCCGGAAGAGGCTGAGACCTTGACCCTTGGCGTGGTGTTCAACGGTAGCCAGTTTGAAGCGGCACCGTCTTGGCTTGCGCCGCTGACGGTCACCCTTGACCGTTTCAAGATCGACACCACCAATCTGATCAACACGATTGGCCGTCAGGAAATCGCTGACCTCTGCTACACGACGGCCGGGGCCGGGCGCGATTTCTACTGCGCGAAACTGCAACGGGGGGCCAATGTGGCTGTCCCGGGTGCCAACTATGTCTTGAGCAGCGTTGATGACCAGTTGCAGAACCTCGCCAGCCTGGAAATCGCCGGTTATGATTTCGAAGCAGGCTATAGTGCACGCGTTGCAGACATCATCCCGGGCGCCGATCTGGGTCGTCTGAGCGTGACGTCCACCTGGACCTTCTATGACAAGGCCAGCCGCGTCCCGCTGCCGGGTGCCAAGTCCATCGACATGTTGGGTGCCGCCGGCGGATCGACCTCGGATCAAGGCTGGATCAAGCGCCAAGGCACGACGGCCTTTAACTGGAGCCTCGATAAGGTAAAGGTCAACTGGACCACCCGGTTCATCGGTGAGGCCAAGAGCTCGCCCACCGCGGCTAACGCCGTGACCATCAAGGCCCATGTCTATCATGACATGCAAGTTCGCTACGCCTTTGGCGAGCAGCTCGAAGTTTACGGTGGCGTCAGCAACGTCTTTGACAAAAAGCCGCCGTTCTTCCCGTTCGGTCAATCCGGGACGCAAGCCCTGGACACCGTTCCGGCTTATTACGACGTGTTCGGCCGCTCGGCCTACGTCGGCTTTAAGTCGCGCTTCTGATCTCAGAAGCTTGTTTCACGACACCTCCAAGGCGGGTCCATCGGACCCGCCGTTTTTTTATCTGGGTCGGGTCCATCGGACCCGCCGTTTTTTTTTCTGAGCCGGGTCCATCGGACCCGCCGTTTTCTGATCTGAAACGCGTAAGGCCTTGCCCATTCCGTCTGGGGCTGGTGTTTCGGGTCAAGTGCCGTTAAATCACGGGCCGAATTTGCATTCGCTTCCCCCTGATTCCTGAACGAGGACGTCAAGCCTTATGGCGCAACAGTACATTTTCCAGATGCAGGGCCTGACCAAGGCCTATCCGGGCGGTAAAAAGGTGTTCGAGGACATCTGGCTGTCCTTCTACTCCGACGCCAAGATCGGCGTGGTCGGGGTCAACGGCTCCGGTAAATCGACCCTGCTGAAGATCATGGCCGGGATCGACAAGGAGTTCTCGGGCGAGGCCCGCGCCGCCGACGGCGTCAAGATGGGCTACCTTGAGCAGGAACCGCACCTCAACCCTGAGCTCAATGTCTATCAGAACGTCATTGCCTGGTGCGAAGAGAAGCAGATCTTTGACCGCTATAACGCCATCGCGGCCCAGCTTGGCGAGGACTATTCCGACGAGCTGATGGAAGAGATGAACAGCCTGCAGGAAAAGATCGACGCGGGCGATCTGTGGGACATCGACAGCAAGATCGAAATGGCCATGGGCGCGCTGCGCTGTCCGCCGGATGACTCGGGTGTTGAAAAGCTCTCGGGGGGAGAGCGTCGCCGGGTGGCTCTGGCGCGTCTGCTACTGTCCAAGCCCGACATGCTGCTGCTCGACGAACCGACCAACCACCTGGACGCGGAATCGGTGGCCTGGCTCCAGCACCACCTGGAAAACTTCCCGGGCTGTGTAATCCTCGTCACCCACGATCGTTACTTCCTCGATCAGGTCACCAAGTGGACCCTCGAACTCGATCGCGGCAAGGGCGTGCCCTATGAGGGCAACTACTCCGGCTGGCTGGAACAAAAGACCAAGCGCATCATCCAGGAGCAGTCCGAGTCCGAGGCCCGTCAACGCGCCATGAAGCGCGAACTCGACTGGGTTCGCTCTTCGCCCAAGGCCCGTCAGGCCAAGTCGAAAGCCCGTCTGGCCTCCTATGAGGAAATGGTCGCCGCGCAGGAAAATGCCCGCGCCGCCCAGACCTATGCCCACATCCAGATCCCGCCCGGACCGCGCCTTGGCAATGTCGTCATCGAAGTGACCGACATGAAGAAGTCGTTTGGTGAGCGCACCCTGTTTGACGGCCTGACCTTCAAACTGCCGCCTAACGGCATCGTCGGGGTGATCGGGCCGAACGGCGCCGGTAAATCAACCCTGTTCAAGCTGATCACGGGCCAGGAAACCCCGGACACCGGTTCGGTGCGCCTCGGGGAAACCGTCAAGCTTGCCTATGTCGACCAGAGCCGCGATACGCTCGATCCCAACAAGACCATCTGGGAAGAAGTGTCTGGCGGGCTCGATATCATCAAGGTTGGCCAGCGCGAGATCAACAGCCGCTCTTATCTGTCGTCGTTTAACTTCCGCGGCGGTGACCAGCAGAAAAAGGTCGGCCTGCTGTCGGGCGGTGAGCGCAACCGCGTCCACCTCGCCAAGACCCTGACCACCGGCGGCAACGTCATCCTGCTCGACGAACCGACCAACGACCTCGATATCGAAACCCTGCAAAACCTCGAAGAGGCGCTTGAAGAGTTCGCCGGTTGCGCCGTGGTCATCAGCCACGACCGCTGGTTCCTCGACCGTCTGGCCACCCACATCCTCGCCTTTGAGGGCGACGGCCATGTGGAATGGTTCGAAGGTAACTTCGAAGCCTATGAAGAAGACAAGAAGCGTCGCCTGGGAGCAGACAGCCTGATCCCCAAGCGCCTGAAGCATCAGAAGTTCGGGCGCTGATCCGGACGGGACCTAGAGTTCATCGCAAGAAAGAGGCCGTGGTAACACGGCCTCTTTTTTTATAGCCCGCAACTTACGCCCCTAGCCGTTGCAGGTCGCGGGCGGCGGTGTCGCGCATGCTGGCGAGGCCCGCGTGGCCGGGAACGGCGCTGGCGAGCTGATCAAACAGGCCATGGGCGCGGCCATAGAGCTGAACCGCCTGATCGCGGGCGCCGCGCATTTCCTGAATCTGAGCCAGGCGGGCATAGGACAGGGCCAGGCTTGAGCGCAGTTGAAGATTATCGGCCTCTGCCGTGGCCTGTTGCTCGGCCAGCGTCTGATAATCCGCAAAGTAGCCACAAGCTTCTTCGGTGGCCCCGCGCTTGAGCGCCAGATCACCCAGCATCGGCAGGACCGTGAGCTGCTCAGCCGTGCTGTCCGGGGCGGCCAGCAGCATCCGGCCATAGTGTTCCGCCCGGTCGAACTGACCGAGGGCCGCATGGCGGCGGGCCAGATAGCTCAAGCTGCGGCCATCATAGGGATTGTTCTGGACACTGAGGGCAAAGCCATCGAGCGCAGCGGCATCATCGCGGCCCAGATAGAGGGTGGCCAGGGTGCGATAGGCTTCGGCGGCTTCGGGCTGACGCCCCGTGGCGGCTAGTCGCTCGGCACGGCTGCGGATCTGTGCCAGGGCCGGGGCCAGTTGCCCGGCCGCCAGCAGGGCTGCGGCACCCTGAAGCGCCGGGTCCTCTGTCTTGGTCAGGTGGGCCAGACGCGGGGCGAGGGTATCCTGCATGTCGGCGCGTGCGGCTTCGGGCCAGTGCGCCAGGGTCTGAGCCATGGCCTGTTCATAGGTTTCGCGCTCCAGATCCGTGGGGGCGGCCATGGGTGCCGCGATCACGGGCGAAGAAACCTCTGGGACCTCTTGCGCGACGGGCGTCGTCTCGGCCATCGCCATCTCAACCGGTGCCTCGACGGCAAAGGTGTCTTCAGCCGTAGGCTCTGGGGTCTCAGCGACGGGGGCGGCGGTTACGGGTTCGCCGGTACTCATGATGTCTTCAGCGATCAGGGCGCGCAGCTCATCGAGCGCAGCCAACTCTTCGGCTTCGGACGGCGCGGTCACAGCGGGCGGGGCTTCTTTGAGCGTTTCGGGTTCATCAAGGCCCAGTAATGCGCGGGCGATTTCCGGAGCGATCCCCGCGGGTGGCTCGGTCAGTGTGGTCGCGGCCGGTATTGGGCTCTCGGAGGTGACAGGAGGGGGCGCAGAGTATGCGACTGGAGACGCTTCCGGATCCGGTTCAAGGGCCGTGATGGGGAGCGCTTCCAGCAAAGCCTGAACGTCTGTGTTTAAAGGGGGCACAGTCTCAGGCATGGCGCAGAACGGGCCGTCTGCCTCAGATAGAGACGCCTGGTCCGTAGAGAATGGGGGAGTCGAGGCGGGGGCATCCTCCGTCTCAACGGTCCGAGGTGAGACGAACTGCAGAATGGTCGCGCCTTGAGGCTCGGGGGCCTCAATTGTTTCAAGGGTGACTTCCGCAGTTGTTGAATGTGGCGGGCTGACCGTTGGGAGTGCTGGGGCTAACGGGATTTCAGTCTGCTCGACCAGAGCCTGAGGGGCGAGGGTGGAATCTGGTGCCGTTGTCAGGGCATCCGGTGCCGAGACGGTTTTGACGTCTGAAGAGAGCGAGGACAAACTGGGAACGTCAAATTCGTCGTCTGTGGCCACCGGGGTTGGTGCCAATGTAGCGCTCCGCAATTCCGGGCGATCCGCCGCCGCAGGACGCACAGAGGATCGCGCCGGGGTCGGAATGGGGCTTGGGTTCGAGACGCTGAGGGCCGGAGCCTGTGCGGGAACCACGGTATAAATTGGTGCGTCTGCCTTGGCGGGGCTCATCATGCGCGCGAAGGCACCAACAACGGAAATCAGTGCGACGAGGGCGCAAAACACCACTAGACCGGCCATGTCTGGCGAAAGTCGCGCCCAGTCCATCCAGGCAATCTGATCGAGACTGTCGAGCGGCGCATTAGCTTGCCACAGGAATCCATACCCGGCAGCCAAAGACAAAGCCAGCAGCACCAGAAACCCGGTCGCGCGTTTCATTGATCCCCACATGCGTCGTCTGAGCCCCCACAAACGGCTAATCCCCACTGTCTAATCATATTTGAGGGCGTTTGGCACCCAAATCGCCACAATTCACATCGCGTTAACCATCAAAAAGAACCGGGTGATGTCAAAAGGTCATGAATCCGGCGCTATCCTAATCGTGTCGCTGAATTTTCCCTTGCGGATCACATAAAGATATCTTTATATGCATATGTGATTTGGGGTGCGCGATGATGTTGCGATCTGACGATATGCTGGATGCCTTACGGGCGGCGGGTGAGCCGACCCGGCTGCGCATTCTTGTGCTTTTGGCCGCTGAAGAGCTGTCAGTGATGGAACTGGGGCGGATACTGGATCAAAGTCAGCCGCGCGTCTCTCGGCATCTTAAATTGATGAGCGAAGCGGGGCTGATCGAACGTTTTCCGGATGGCGCGTGGGTGTTTTATCGCCTGCCGAGTGCCGGTTCGCGCCGGGCACTGGTGGATGCGATTTTGGACCGTCTGGATCTGACCGAGGATCAGTCTGAACGGGATTTAGCGCGACTGGCGGAAATCCAGGCGGAGCGTCTGGCTTCTGCGGCCGCCTATTTTGAACAGGTCGCCCCGCGCTGGGACGACATCCGTTCACATTATGTCGCCGAAGACGCCGTCGAGGCGGCGATTGTGCGGGTGGCCGGCGAGGGACCGTTCCGACGTCTGATCGACCTCGGGACGGGCTCTGGGCGGATGTTGACCCTGCTGGGGACACGCGCCCGCTCGGCGCTCGGCCTTGATCTGTCGCAACAGATGCTGAATGTCGCGCGTGCTCGTGCCCGCGAGGCGGGGCTGGACTCTATTGAACTGCGCCATGGCGACATCTTCAGCACGCGTGAGCCGGATGCCAGTGCCGATCTGGTGCTGGTGCACCAAGTTCTGCACTATCTCAACGACCCTGCCTCAGCCGTGGCCGAAGCGGCGCGTCTGACCGCCCCCGGCGGGCGTCTTTTGCTGGTCGATTTTGCCCCCCACGCGCTGGAGCAGCTGCGCGAACAGCACCAGCACCGTCGTCTGGGTTTTTCTGACGAAGAAATCAGCCGCTGGCTGGCGGATGCCGGTTTGTCGCTGGAACAGAATGTCGCCCTGCCGCCGTCGCGTGAGCCGGGCCTGACCGTTAAAATCTGGGCCGCCGTGCGGTCCCGCGATCACCTGCGGAGCGTCGCATGAGCCTGAGCCGAGCCAGAGACCTGTTGCTGTCACCCTTGGGACCAGTCGCCCGCGCGGGTGGCCGGGGGCAGCGTCCGCTGAACATTTCATTCGAATTTTTCCCGCCTAAGTCCGAGGAGATGGAAGCCTCTCTGTGGAAGGCGATTGATCGTCTTTCGCCGCTCAATCCGGCCTTTGTGTCGGTGACCTATGGGGCTGGGGGCTCGACCCGCGAACGGACCCATCGCACCGTCAAGCGGATGATCGATGAAACCCATCTTAAGCCCGCCGCCCACCTGACCTGTGTGGAGGCCACCCGCGAGGAAGTCGATCAGGTGATCCGGGACTATGGCCAAGCCGGGGTTAAACACATTGTCGCCCTGCGCGGGGATCCGCCGTCCGGTATGGGCGGGGCCTATGTGCCGGGGCCGGGCTCCTATGCCAATGCCACCGAGCTGACCCGCGCGATCCGGCGTCTGGGCGACTTTGAGGTTTCGGTCGGGGTCTATCCGGAAAAGCATCCGGAAAGCCCGTCGCTTGATCACGATCTCGATGTGCTCAAGGCCAAGGTCGATGCCGGGGCCACGCGCGGGATCAGCCAGTTCTTCTACGACATCGACACCTTCTTGCGCTTTCGCGATCGGGTCGTGGCCGCCGGGATCACCATTCCGATTGTGCCGGGCATCATGCCGGTGACCAATTTCAAAGGCCTTCAGAAAATGGCTGCCGGGTGCAACACGCTTATCCCGGACTGGCTGGCCAATCTGTTCCAAGGTCTGGACGATGATGCTGACACCCGCCGCCTGCTCGCTAGTTCCGTCGCCGCCGAAATGTGCGCGCGGCTCGAAGAAGAAGGCTTTACAGATTTCCATTTCTACACCCTGAACCGGGCCGAGCTGGTCTATGCCATCTGCCGGGTGCTGGGGATCCGCGAGGCAAAGGACGCCTAATGACCGTGAAAACCCGCCAGGACCGGATTGCCGCCCTGAAACAGGCCGCCCGCGAGCGCATCCTCATTCTCGATGGCTCTTGGGGCGTGATGATCCAGAAGCGCAAACTGGAAGAGGCCGATTATCGCGGTCCGCGCTTTGCCGATCATGCCCATACGCAAAAGGGCAATAACGATCTGTTGGTCCTCACGCGTCCGGACATCATCACGGACCTGCACGACGCCTATTTTGCCGCTGGGGCCGATATCTCCGAGACCACTACCTTTTCTGCCACCACCATTGGCATGGCCGATTATGGCATGGAGCCGGTGGTCAGTGAGCTGAACCTCAAGGCCGCGCAGCTCGGCCGCGCAAGCGCCGACCGCTGGACCGAGGCAGAGCCCCATAAGCCGCGTTTTATCGCCGGATCGATTGGCCCGCTCAATAAGACCCTGTCGATCAGTCCGGACGTCAACGATCCGGGGGCGCGTGGCGTGACCTGGGACGAGGTTTATCACGCCTATCGCCAGCAGATTCAGGCCCTGAACGAAGGCGGGGTGGACCTTTATCTGGTCGAGACCATCTTCGACACCCTCAATGCCAAGGCCGCGATCAAGGCCATTCTGGACCTTGAGGCCGAAGGGTTAGAGCCGCTGCCGATCTGGATTTCCGGGACCATTACCGACCGCTCGGGTCGCACCCTTTCGGGGCAAACGGTCGAGGCTTTCTGGAATAGCGTGCGCCACGCCAAGCCTTTTGCTGTGGGCTTTAACTGCGCCCTGGGGGCGGACCTGATGCGCCCGCACATCGCGGAAATATCGCGTCTGGCCGATACGCTGGTGGCGGCCTATCCCAATGCGGGCTTGCCCAATGCCATGGGGGAGTACGACGAAGAGCCCCATCAGACCGCCTGCCAGCTTGAGGAGTGGGCACAAAGCGGACTAGTCAACATCCTCGGTGGATGCTGTGGGACTACACCGGATCATATCCGCCATATCGCCCAGGACGTGGCCGGAAAGGCCCCGCGTGTGCCGCCAGAGGTGGAGACGGCCTTGCGCCTTGCGGGGTTGGAGCCGTTCGAACTGGCGGGCTGAGGAGGAGGCGTCGGTCGTAAGATCCTCGGGTCGAGCCCGAGGATGACGAAAGCAGTGGTGCAAAACGCCCCGTCACCCTCGGACTTGATCCGAGGGCCTCTTTCATCAGTCGGTAAGATCCTCGGGACGAGCCCGAGGATGACGAGAAAACTAACAGTTCAGAGTTAAGTACAGGTCGGACCAATCGGGATTATCGGTTTCGATGAGATCAATTTTCCACTGGCGTATGTAATGCTTTAGCGTTCTTTCTCTTTGGATTGCGTTGATCATCAGGCTGTGAGGTTCGTACCAAACCAATTTGTGGCATCGGTATCGTGCTGCAAATCCAGATAAAATGCCCTGTTTGTGTTCAAATATTCTTCTCGATAAATCATTTGTGGACCCGATATAAAGTGTGCCACGGGGTTTGTTGGTCAGAATATAGACCGCCGGATAAGGGTAGCGTGACATGGTTCAGTATCTCACTGACCTGTTTGCGTGATGTATAAGTCAGTATGACACGAAAAGAACCGGACCATGACCCAGAAACCCCGCATCTTCGTCAATATTGGTGAGCGCACCAATGTCACCGGATCCGCCAAGTTCCGCAAACTGATCGTGGCCGGGGACTATACGGCGGCGCTGGATGTGGCCCGCCAGCAGGTCGAGGCCGGGGCTCAGGTCATTGACGTGAACATGGACGAGGGGTTGCTCGACTCCAAAGCGGCCATGGTCACCTTCCTCAATCTGATCGCCGCCGAGCCAGATATTGCCCGGGTGCCGCTGATGATCGACTCGTCCAAGTGGGATGTGATCGAGGCCGGCCTTCAGTGTGTTCAGGGTAAGGCCATCGTCAATTCGATCAGCCTGAAGGAAGGCGAGGAGAGCTTCCTCAAACAGGCCCGCGCCTGCCTGAACTACGGGGCGGCGGTGGTGGTCATGGCC
>JBKBWB010000376.1:0-1928 GCA_046289215.1 Asticcacaulis sp.
GCGAATGCCAGAACAGGATCAGGCAAGGCCCCTCTGAGGCCCAGAGCGCCTCTGCGGCCTCAAGGTTTTCATGGGTCCATCGGGTCGTGCGGTGACACACCCACAGATAGGCCGCAATCAGAATAGCCGCCGTTTCGCTGACCCAGTTGCGGCGGGCCACCGTGATGTCAGAAGGGGCTAAGGCTTGCTCGTCCGTGATCGCCATACTCAGACGCTTGCCTCCTGTCCGGCGTTAAGGCGGCTATAGACCCCACCTTTGGCCAAAAGATCAAGATGCTGTCCCAACTCGACAACGGTTCCGCCGGAAAGGACGGCAATCTGATCGGCTTTACGCACGGTCGATAAGCGGTGGGCCACAAGCACGGTCGTGCGGCCCTGCATCAGGCGTTCAAGGGCGCTCTGAACGAGGGCCTCGCTTTCGGTGTCCAGCGCACTGGTCGCTTCGTCGAGCAACAGGATCGGCGCATTCTTGAGGAAGGCCCGGGCGATGGCGATCCGTTGTCTCTGGCCCCCCGACAGCCGCGCGCCAGCTTCTCCGACCGGGGTGTCATAGCCTTGGGGTAGGCTGAGGATAAAGTCATGGGCGGCCGCATCGCGGGCGGCCGCTTCAATAGCCGCCTCAGTCGCTTCGGGCTGGCCATAGGCGATATTGGCGCGGATGGTGTCGTCAAACAGGAACGGTTCCTGGGTCACGAGCGCGATCTGCCGGCGCAGATCCGACAGGCGAAGGGCGCGGATATCGGTCCCGCCGAGGGTGATTTGCCCACCTTGCACATCATAAAAGCGCGCGATCAGATTGAGCACTGTTGATTTGCCGCTGCCCGAGGGGCCGACCAGGGCCAGGGTCTGACCGGGGCTGACGGACAGCGAAAGGTCGTTTAGGACCGGGGCCTCGTCCTTGTAACCAAACCGCACGCCGTCTAGGCGGATTTCACCGGGGCGGGCTGGAACCGGGGCCGGGCTGACGGGGTCAGTGATTTCCGGCGTGATATCGAGGGCGTCAAACAGACGGACGGCGGCGGTCAGACCTTCGTTCATCACCGTCTGAAGATTGGCGAGCTGGCGCAGAGATTGGCCCGCCGCGCCCAGCAGCACGATAAAGCCCATAAAACCGCCAAGGGTCATGGATCCATCCGCTGCCCGCCAACCGGCATAGGCGATTACCAGAGCGGTGACGATGCTGGTCAGGGCCTCGGTCACGGGGGCCGCCGTCGCCCGGGCATTGGCCCCTTTGATGATATGACGCTGACGCCCGGCGATCACGTGGCTGACCCGGTCGAGTTCCCAGGGTTCTTGCCCGGCGATCTTGACGATCTTGATCCCGTCCAGGCTTTCCATAATGGCGGTTGAGAGGGTGGCCGTCGCCTCCATCGCCCCTTGAGCCGCCTTTTTGGTGCGCTTGATATAGCCACTCAGCACTGAGGAAATCACCGGACCCGAGACGAGCACCCCGAGGGTCAGCCAGGGATCGATACTGGCCATCGCCACCAGCGTGCCCAGAACAATCACCGTATGCTGGGTATAGTTGACCATGCCGGTGGTCGCCGCTTCGCGCATCAGCCCGGCATCAAACAGGACGCTCGACAGATAATGGCCGGAGTGATGCTGGCGCAGGGTGGCCAGATCGGCATGCAGCATGCGGGAAAACAGCTGGGTCTGAATCTGGCCCACGAGTGTATGGCCGACCCGGTTAATCAGGGTCACTTGAAGCAACTGGCCGCAAAGACGGATTAGGGTGACGAAGATCAGCGCCAGCGGCACCATGATGAGGGGGTGTTGCGCGAAAAGGGCCGGAACCGGGCTCGCGGCCGCGGCTTGGCTTTCGCCAAACAAAAGCTCGACCCCCGGCTTGAGCAACCAACCCAGACAGGCGGTGGTCACGCCGACGACCAGGGCTCCGAGTACGGCACCGGCCAAGGCGGTTTTGT
>JBKBWB010000377.1:0-1918 GCA_046289215.1 Asticcacaulis sp.
GGCGTCGGAGCAATATTGGACGCTGTCCCAGACCTTTTCCCATTTTTTGCGCCAGGTGAACGGGCGTTGGCACACCACACAGGTCTTTTGCGGCAAATGCTCTTTCTTGACACCCTTGGGCATTAGAGCCGCCCCTCGGCCAGAGCTTCAAGGTGGCGGGCGGCCTGAGATCGCAGGGCGTCCTGTTTCACGGCGCCCATCTTATCCCAGGTGGCATAGACAAACGGCATCCGGCCATTGGCGGCAAATCGATCTCGATGACGGGCGATAAAGTCCCAGTAAAGCGCATTGAACGGACAGGCGCGCGGCCCGGTGGCTTCGCCCGGATCATAGGCGCAGCCCTGGCAATAGGTGCTCATGCGGTTGATATAGTTGCCGCTGGCGGCATAGGGCTTGGACGCCAGCAATCCGTTGTCTGAATGCAGGGCCATGCCGAGCGTATTGGGCAACTCGACCCATTCATAGGCATCGGCATAGACTGCCAGATACCATTCGTGCACCTGCTGGGGGTCGATTCCGGCCAGAAGGGCGAAATTGCCGGTCAGCATCAACCGCTGAATATGGTGCGAATAGGCATGCTCGCGGGTGTGGCGCACGGCTTCGGCAAGGCACGACATGCGCGTCTGGCCTGTCCAGTAAAAGGCGGGCAGGGGGGCGTGGGCTGCCAGAGCATTGCGGGTCTGATACTCCGGCATATAGCGCCAATAGATGCCGCGCACATATTCACGCCAACCCAGGATCTGGCGGATGAACCCTTCGACGGCGTTGAGCGGGGCATGACCGTCCCGATAGGCGGCTTCGGCCCTCTGACAGACTTCAAGCGGATAAAGCAGCCCGGCATTGATATAGGCCGACAGAAGCGAGTGGCGCATATAGGGATCGCCGGTAATCATCGCGTCCTGGTAATCGCCAAACCCCGGCAGGATCGCCAATATGAAGTGATCAAGCTCGCGCAGGGCCTGTTTGCGGGTCACGGCGAAATGGAACGGCTCAAGGTCACCAAAGCCGTCGGGGAAGCGCCGTCGCACCAAATTGAGCACGGCCAGGGTGATCGCATCCTTGCGAAAGCTCAGGCGCTTGATTTTGGACAACCCGTTTTTCGGCGGCTTGCGGTTGTCGTGGTCATAGTTCCATTTGCCGCCTTCGGGCTTGCTGTCAGGCGTCATCAGCAGATTATGAAACCGGCGTTGCTCGCGGTAAAAGAACTCCATCCGAAGCTCTTTGCGCCCCTCGGCCCAGGCGTTGAAGCGGGCATGGGTGCACAGAAATCGGCTGTCTTCCTTGATCTCAAGCGGCACCGGCAGGGCCAGCCTCAAGGCCTCAAACGCCTCTTTTAGCCGCCATTCGCCGGGTTCCGTCATCACCACCCGATCGGGCTTGAGCGCTTCGATGGCGCGCAAGACTTCGCCCGTCAACGACTGGCTGTTGTCGGGATCCTCCAGCTCTATATAGCGAACGTTATAGCCAGCGGCCCTCAGCGCCTCGGCGAAATGGCGCATGGCCGAGAACAGAAAGGCGATCTTTTTGACGTGGTGGGGCACATAGGACGCCTCGGCCATCACCTCGGCTATCAGGATCGTATCGCGGCCCTTGTCGGCCTCACGCAGGATTTCCAGCCGTGCGGACAACTGGTCGCCAAGAATGAGGCGCAGGCTTGAGGCGGTCATGACACAGGCTCCACAGGGCCATCGGGCGGACCCGGTTTGTGCTTCCCATACGGCTGCGGGGAGGGACGGATCACTGCTTGCAGCCCGTGACGCGTCATGATGGGGGTTGTTCTGGCTATACACTCGGCTTTAAATAGGTCGCGAAACGGGGCGGGGCAGATGTCGGGGCATCGGCTGATCGGGGGAACCAGGATGAAACCGAAGTCGTCAAAGCATGGTCGTGCCATCAAGGCGGTGATGGTCTCAGCCGT
>JBKBWB010000020.1:0-13973 GCA_046289215.1 Asticcacaulis sp.
AGACTATCTCAGCCGCGCCCTTCAGGCCTGCGCCGACCATGAGGGGGCCGCTGTTGTTGTGCTGCTGCGCGATCCGGATCCCAATTGGCTGACCAAGCGCTTTACCGGCGAACACAGCCGCGAGGCCTCGCAACGGGGCCTGCGTGACTATGGCGTCGGGGCCCAGATTCTGCTGGATCTCGGCGTCCGCGACATGATCGCTCTGTCGTCGAGCCAACCGAAACCCGCCGCCCTGGAAGGCTATGGCCTGAAAATCCGGGATTGGCGCGCCTTTTCCTAGAGCTGACCGCGAAAACGTGGCAACGGGTTTTCGCTTCTGTCAGGCTCTGCTTTATACGTAACGACCACGGACCGGCGGGCGGATGCCTTATCCGACCGCCCCGTGTCCCAGGAGATCCCGGATGACCCAGGACACCCCATACCGCGTGCTCATCGTCGAGAGCCGCTTTTATAACGATATTTCCGACGCCTTGCTCGAAGGAGCCAAGCGGGCGCTTGAGGCCTTTGGGGCCGAATTCGATACCGTGACGGTGCCGGGCGCCTTTGAGGTTCCGACGGCGATCGCCATGGCTGAGGAAGCGGGCAAGACCGCTTCGGGCCGCCATTACGATGGCTATGTGGCCTTAGGATGCGTGATCCGGGGTGAAACCACTCATTACGATTATGTCTGTGGGGAATCGGCGCGCGGTCTGATGGATCTTGGGGTTGGACGGCGTCTGGCCATTGGCTATGGCATTCTGACGGTCGAGGACGAAGACCAGGCCTGGGCGCGTGCGCGTGTGACCGAAGGCGATAAAGGGGGCTTCGCGGCCCGGACCTGTCTCGATATGATCGCGCTGAAGCGCGCGTTTGCGGCGGGTCAGATTGGTGAGTGACATGAACAACAACGGCGCAGACGAAACGGCGGATACCGGCCCGTCGGGGCAGGGTAAGAGCCCGCCGCAAAGCCTGAAATCCGTGATCGAGCAATTGGCGGCCCAAAGCCCGGGCAGCCAGTTGACCTCCAAGGAAAAGCGGGCGCGAACCATCGCCCGATTTGCCGCGGTTCAGGCCCTCTATCAGATGGAACTGACCGGGATGGGCGTGGATGCCGTGGTGCGCGAATTCCGCGACCACCGCTTTGACGGCGATCTCGATGGCGATCAGATGGCCAGTGCCGATGAGACCTTTTTCGAGGCCATCGTCCGGGGCGTGGTCGGCGATCAGGCCCGGATCGATTTGGCGATTACGGATCGTCTGGCCTCCAACTGGCGACTGGAGCGGATTGACGCCACGGTGCGGGCGATCTTGCGGGCCGGGGCCTTTGAGCTGATCCACCGCAACGATATCCCCAAGGAAATCGCCATCGACGAATATGTCGAACTGGCCAAGGCCTTTTTTGATGAAAACGAGGCCCGGTTCGTCAATGGGGCGCTCGACGGTGTGGCCAAGGATCAGGCTGGACGAGCAGGCTAGGTGATGGACGAACTGGCCACCCTTCACCATCTGTTGCGGCCCCTCGCGGGCCAGGCCCCCGAAGCCCGGGGCCTGATGGATGATGTGGCGGTCTTACCGTCTGAGCCGGGAACAGATCTCGTGGTCACGACCGATGCCATGGTCGAGGGGGTGCATTTCCGCCCCGAGGATCCGCTCGACCTCGTGGCCCGCAAACTGTTGCGGGTTAACCTGTCGGATCTAGCCGCCAAGGGGGCCACGCCCTATGGCTATCAGTTGATGACCGCTTGGTCGGGCCGCTGCAGGGGCGAGGCGCGGGCGCAGTTTGTCGCGGGGTTGCGCGCGGATCAGGCCCTTTATGGCCTCACGCTGTTTGGCGGCGATACGGTTTCGACCGCCGGGCCGTTGGTGCTGAGTGCCACCCTGTTTGGCAAGGTGTCGTCGGGGCGGGCCATTTCGCGTATGCGCGCGCGACCGGGCGATGCGGTGCTGGTCAGCGGACCGATCGGCGATGCCCATCTGGGTCTTCGCATCCTCAGTGGCCAGTTCAGCGACCTCGCCGCCATCGATAAGGCGCTGTTGAGCGAACGCTATACCTTGCCCAGCCCGCGTCTGGAGCTGGCCGAGGACCTGCTGGCCCATGCCAGCGCGGCCATGGATATTTCCGATGGGCTGGTGCTGGATGCCGAGCGTCTGGGGCAGGCCAGTGGCGTCAGTCTCAGTCTGGACCTTGACCGGATCCCCCTGTCGGCTCAGGCCCGCCGGGCTGTGGCGCGGGGGATGTCAGTCCTGGATCTGATTACGGGCGGGGATGATTATGAGATCCTCTGTACGGCGCGCGGTGCCTCTGCCGAGGCTTTGAGCCGGGTCGGCTTCCAGCGGATCGGCATCGTGACCGAAGGCACCCCGGGGGCTGAGGTGGTGCATGACGGCAAGATCGTGGATCTGGCCCGGCGTGGCTGGGTGCATGGCGCTTAAGCGACCGGCTTAAGCGTTCGGGCGACTAAATCTCCGTTAAGGGGCCTGTGCTAGAGCAGGTCTGAATAAAGGGGATCACTCGTGGCCAAAACCGTCTCTCGCCTGTCTTTTTTGTCACCGAACATAGGCCGTATTGGCCTGATGCTGGGTCTTTCGGCCCTGATGCTGACCAGTGCGCCCGTGGCTCATGCTGGCGGCGGTGGCGGCGAGAAAAAGGCTGAGGACGCGTTCGTCAAACTGGCCCCCATGGCCTTGCCGGTGGTCCAGAACGGGCGCGTGGTCAATTATGTGTTCGTCAGCATCAAGGTCATGCTGGCCCCGACGGCGGACAGTACCAAGCTGCGGGAAAAAGAACCCTATTTCCGCGACGCGCTCGTCCGCGCGGGACACCGCACGCCGTTCAGCATACCGGGCGATGACTACAAGCTCGATGAAACGAAGATCAAAGCCGTCCTGACGGCTGAAGGCAATCGTATTGCCGGGGCCAAGGTAGTATCCGGGGTCCAGATCGAAAGCCAGACCCCGAAAAAAGCCAGACGCTAAAGCCCTTTGCTCAGGGACAGTCGCCTATTCGCGGCGGCGGCCACCCGGGCCATTGGCGGCTTCGTCTTCAGGCAAAGCCTGACGACCGACAGAGCCCAACAGCTGTTCAATGATGGTCAACTCGCGGCCCCGGGTCGGGGTCTTGCGTCCGTTGAACGCCACGACTTTACCGTCCGCCAGACCCAAGGTCTTGACCTCGGTCACAACGTCCGTGGTCTTGTCAAAGGTGATGACCGTGACCTCTCGGCTGAGGGTCTTGTCCTTGTGGTAAGTCAGGCTCTCGACCGACTGGCTGATATAGTACCAGATATTCGGTTCGAAGGTGGCGGTCTGGGACGGCGTGCCCAGCTTGGTCATGACCGTGGTGCGGGTATCTTGTCCGGCCACGATATTCTTGGGATCGCGCGGATCCTTGACCTCTTCCACTGCCAGGGCCCCGGCCTGTCCGACCTGATAGCCGTGACGGGACACGGTCGGCGAACACGCAACCGTGGCAAACGCGGCGGAAACCGCCAGAACAAGCATAAGTGACCTAGGCATCGCGCCCTCTTTACGATTAGTCAGCTATTTGACCTAGCCTGTCAGGAGCATTAGTTCAATGACGCGGCAGAAAAGAGGCAAAAGTGTTTTCGAAATTTTTCAAACCCCGCGTCGCTGTGCAAGCCGGAAAAGCGCTCTATGCGGCGGCGGTCACGCAATCGCGCCAGCCGGTTTTTTATCGCTTGCTGGGGATCACGGATGATATGGGCGGGCGCTTCGAGCTTTTGGCCCTGCATGTGATGCTGATCCTTGAACGCCTGAAAGGGCGGGGCGAGGCGGCCTCAGAGACAGGGCAGGCCCTGTTCGACACCTTTATCCGCGCGCTCGACGATGTGCTGCGCGAGCAGGGGGTTGGGGACTTGGCTGTCGCGCGGCAGATGAAAAAGTTAGGCCAACACGTCTATGGCCGTATCCAGGCCTATGAGACGGCGTTCAGCGCTGAAGAGCCGGGGCAGGCCCTGGCCGACACCCTCGTGCGGATTGTCTATGCCGAACAGACACCAGATGACGGCCATTTAGAGGGCCTGATCCGCTATATTCAAGACAGCCGCAGCGCCCTGGCTGCACAACCCCTTGAGGGGCTGGTGTCTGGTCAGGTGACCTGGCCCCCGATTCTCCTTGCCGATTCGTCTCAGAAAGACCCCGCATGACCGACCTTCCCGACTGGACGCACCCGGTGACCTTCGCCCAGGCCCATGCGGGCCTGAACCTGATACTCGAACCCGATGCCGATCTACGCGCCGCTATAGCCCGAACCTTTGAGGTTCAGGGGGTCGAGCACCTTCGGGCCGACGTGCGGACCCGGGCCGTGGGCGATGATGTCCAGATCGACCTGGAAGTCACAGCCGAGTTCCATCAACAGTGCGGCGTGACGCTGGAACCCCTGACCCGCGCCCTGTCCGAGCAACTCAGTGTTCGCTGTACGGAAACGGCGCCGCCCCTGACCGAGACCGGCGAAAGCGAGCTGACCGAATCGGATCTGGATGCGCCCGATCTGATTGAAAACGGCCAGATCGACCTGGCGGGCTATGTCATCGAAGCCTTGGCGCTGGGTCATGATCCTTATGCCCGCAAGCCGGATGCCGACTTTGTGCCGCCGGATACCCAACCGGAACCCTCCCCATTTGCGGTTCTGGCCCGCCTCAAGGGGCAGTCTGACGCGACGTAAACCGGAAGGCGCTTGCATCCGCAATTTCCCGCGCTATCGTCCGCCCGCTGTTCTGGACGGCGGAGCCTGATAATGCGGGTTCCGGTCCGAAAGGTTGCGGTCGGGATCCGGATCTCCCGCCTGGCTTGTCCGGACGACCGCTCAGGAGTGATGGTTTGGCTCAGCCGCTCGTAATTTCTGTCGATGCCATGGGGGGCGATCATGGCCCTGATGTGGTTATCCCGGCTCTGGATCTGGTGCTATTGGCCCACCCGGGCGTCCGGTTCATCGTTCACGGCGATGAGTCTCGCATCACGCCCTGGCTTGAAAAGCATCCCGGCCTGAAGCCGTTGGTCAGCGTTGCCCATACCGACAGCTTCATCGCCATGGATGAAAAGCCCGCCCAGGCCGTGCGCCGGGGCCGGGGCACCAGCCTTTATAATGCCCTCCAGTCGGTCAAGTCCGGGGATGCCCAGGCCATGGTCTCTGCGGGCAATACCGGTGCGCTGATGGCGCTGTCGCGTATGGTGCTGAAGATGGCGGCCCCGGGGCTTGAGCGCCCGGCCATTGCCGCGTCCTGGCCGACCGAGCGTGGGATTTCGACCGTGCTGGATGTCGGGGCCAATGTCAGCTGTGACGCGGGCCAGCTTTTGGAATTTGCCATCATGGGCGCGGCCTTTCACCGGGCGCTGCGCGGGGTGGAAAAGCCCAGCATTGGTCTGCTGAATGTCGGCTCTGAGGACGTCAAGGGGCATGAAGATGTGCGCGAGGCTCACGCCTTGCTGCGCGGGACCAACCTTGGCCTGAACTATCAGGGCTTTGTCGAGGGCGATGACCTGTGCAAGGGCACGGTGGATGTGGTCGTCACGGACGGCTTTACCGGCAATATTGCCCTCAAGACGGCCGAAGGTACCGCCCGCTTTATCAAGGGCTTGATGAAAGAGAGCCTGCTCTCCAGCCTGCGGGCCAAGCTGGGCGCGCTTTTAGCGGCCCCGGCGCTGCGGGCAATGGCGGCAAAGGTCGACCCCAGTGCCATCAATGGCGGGCCGCTTTTGGGCCTGAACGGCATTGTCATTAAAAGCCACGGCGGAACAGACGTTCGCGGCTTTGCGACGGCCGTGGGGGTGGCGATCAATCTCGCTGCCAGCAGCTATACCGACGATATCAAGGCCAGCATGGCCCATCTGTTGCAGGTCATCAATGAAGGCCCGGTCATCGAGGCCGATTTCGATGATGACGATGCCGAGACAGACGAAGACTAGTCAGAAAGCCAAAGACAGATGAGCATGTTGCGTTCCGCCGTCACTGGGATCGGGGGCTATCTTCCGGACACCGTGGTGACCAATCACGATCTGGCCAAGCTGGTCGACACCTCCAACGAATGGATCATCGAGCGGACCGGGATCGAATCCCGTCGGCAGGCTGCCCCGGAGATCCTGACCAGTGATCTGGCGGTCGAGGCGGCGAAAAAGGCTCTGGCGGCGGCGGGTAAGTCCCCGGCGGACGTGGATCTCATTCTGGTGGCGACCACGACTCCAGACCTGACCTTTCCGGCAACCGCGTCAATCGTTCAGCGCAAGCTGGGATGTCCGGTGGGGATTGCCTTTGACGTCCAGGCCGTCTGCTCAGGCTTTGTCTATGCCTTGAGTGTGGCCGATGGCTTTGTGGCCCGCGGCCAGGCGAAATGTGCCCTGGTGATCGGGGCTGAGGAAATGACCCGTCTGCTCGATTTTACTGATCGGGGCACCTGCATCCTGTTCGGGGATGGAGCTGGCGCCGTTGTGCTTGAGCCCATCGACGGGGCAGGGACCCCTCAGGATCGCGGGATCCTCGGCTTTGATCTGAAATGCGACGGTACCAAGGTCGATATGCTCTATGTCGACGGCGGGCCGTCCCAGACCGGCACGGTGGGCAAGCTGCGTATGCAGGGCAACCAGGTGTTCCGTCACGCTGTGGTGAATATCGCCGGGGCGATCGAGGCCTGTGTCGAGAAGTCGGGTCTGAGCCTCGACGAGGTGGATTGGTTTATCCCCCATCAGGCCAACCAGCGCATCCTCAAGGGCGTGGCCGAACGGCTTGGGCTGGATGAAGCCAAGGTGGTCTCAACTGTGGCCCATCATGCCAATACCTCTGCTGCGTCGATCCCCTTGGCCTGGGCCACGGCGACAGAAGACGGGCGAATCAAGCCCGGCGATGTGCTGATTGTGGAGGCCATGGGCGGAGGTCTGACCTGGGGCGCGTGCGCAATCCGGCTTTAATCCGCCGCCGGAATGGCCAAAATCACGATAATCTGTACTGGATCCGTTATAAGCCTTTGACGGACGGGTCTTTTCGCGTCATTTTTTTCGTTAATCAGCAACTTTCATCAAAGGGGTTCCGATGAAAGGTGAGACCTTAACGCGCGCGGATCTGTTTGATGCGGTGCATGCGGACATTGGTCTGCCCCGCCAGGAATGCGCGGCGCTGGTTGAGCGCACGCTGGACCTGATCATTGATGCGCTGGAGCGCGGCGAAACCGTCAAGCTGTCTGGCTTCGGGGTGTTTCAGGTGCGGGCCAAGCGTGCCCGGGTCGGACGCAATCCCAAGACCGGAGATCCGGCGCCGATCGTGCCGCGTCGGGTGATTAGCTTCCGGGCCTCCCAGGTCATGAAGGCCCGGGTGGATGAAGGGGTCAATGGACCTCGCCCTGACACGCCCTCGGATGGCTGATCGTGACCGAAAAGGCCCCCCACGCCTTTCGCACTATTTCGGAAGCGGCCGAGGCCCTCGGTGTTCCGCAACATGTTCTTCGTTTTTGGGAAAGTAAGTTTACCTTCCTGCGTCCGATGAAGCGGGCCGGGGGGCGGCGGTTTTACCGGCCTCAGGATCTGACCCTGCTGCGCGGGATCCAGCACCTGTTGCGCCAGCAGGGCTATACCATCCGGGGCGTCCAGAAATTGCACCGCGAACAGGGGCTTCAGCCGATCCTGGCCGCCGCAGAACAGTTCCGCCTTGCGCCCGGGGTTCTTTCCAGCCTTTCACCAGAATCGTCAGAGGGGGCGTCACTGGCGTCGGCCTTGCCTTTGATCTCGGACTCCCTTGTCGAGAGTCTGGAACCCTTGCGGCTGCGGGCCGAGACCCGTTACGCGCTTGAGGTCGTGCTGCATGATATCGAAAAGGCCCGCAAAAAGCTGGAGCGGGTGATGGATGCCTGCCTCGGCGATCCGTTTTTGGTGCCTGATACGCCGACGGACAGGGCGGCATCTGTTGCGGATGGCGTTGGAACCGCCTTGCATGACGCCTTACCCTTACAGATCCGTGGATAAAATCCGTCTATTCGCCGGTTCCCCGATTGCCAGCGCCGTTTAACGCCTCTATAAGCACGCCTCTCTCGGAGCGTGGCGCAGCCTGGTAGCGCACTTGACTGGGGGTCAAGGGGTCGCAGGTTCGAATCCTGTCGCTCCGACCATTTCCCTTGACCCGGTTTAATCCTGTCTATGACGAATGCGCTCAGCTGCGACGGCTGAGCACATAGCCCGTTGTTACGACCACGGCACCGATGGCTGCCGACAGGATCATGTCCCCGAGCGTTTGATAGGGCAGGGCCAGGCTGAGAGCGATAAAGCTGCCCAGTACGGCCCCGATCATGGACACCACAAGCGTGACAAACACCGGACTACGGCCCTGGATCATCATTTGCGCCACGAAGCCGATCCCGAGACCGGTCAGAAGGGCTGTCAGAAAACCAATATCCTTCATCGTAGACCTTTTGCTTGCGAAGTCCCTGCCGGTCATTCTACCACTATGTGACCCTAAGGCCCGTCTGACCGTAAGCCCTCTGTTTATGAGGTTTTTCGTCACAAGGCCATGTCTGAGGGAGCCGGGTGGCGCTTTTAAGGCGTATAGGCCTCCGGAACCCTGTGCGTTCTGCTGATCGCGAGTAGCTGCATCATGTTATCCAGAGGCCATCTGCCTTATCGATCCCCGATGGTTGCCACGTGGTTTTTTGCCGTGGCTTTTGTCGTCGTGCTGATGATTCTCGTTGGCGGGATGACCCGTCTGACGGACTCCGGCCTGTCCATCACCGAATGGGCGCCGGTGACGGGGGCGATCCCCCCACTCAGCCAGCAAGACTGGTTGTCCGAATTCGCCAAATACAAACAGATCCCGGAATATCAGCAGATCAACAAGGGCATGAGCCTGGATGAATTCAAGGTGATCTATTGGTGGGAATGGGGGCACCGGTTTTTGGGCCGTCTGATTGGTCTGGTCTATTTCCTGCCCATGGTCATCTTTCTGGTGCGCGGGGATATGCCGGCGCGCCTGATTGGCCGTTCGGTGCTGATTCTGGCTTTGGGGGGGCTGCAGGGCTTTATCGGCTGGTGGATGGTGTCCAGTGGCCTGGCCGATCGGGTCGATGTCGCGCCGGAGCGTCTGATGACGCACTTAAGTCTGGCCTTGCTGATCCTGGTCATGCTGGTTTGGGCCGGGATGGATGCCGGAAGCCCGGTCAGCCGGGGCCGGGGCCCCATCCGCTGGCAGGTTGCAGGCTTTGGCTTGCTGGGGCTAGTGTTCCTCCAGTCGATGCTGGGCGCGCTGGTGGCCGGAAACGATGCCGGGATGATCTATAACGACTGGCCCCTGATGAACGGGCGCGTGGTGCCCCTCGTGGACTGGAGCAAGGGGACCCTGCACGCCTTTTTCCATGACCAGGCCTTGGTCCAGTTCAATCACCGGATCATGGCCTATGTCCTGCTGGTCTATGCCACAGTCTTTACGGTCATGCTGTATCGGGGCACGCGCGATCCGGGCCTGAGGGGCTCGGCTTTGCTGGTCTGCCTGCTGATCTGGGGGCAGGCTATTCTGGGGATCGCAACCCTCGTCAGCGTGGCCCATATCGCTTTTGGCATCGCCCACCAGATGATGGCGGCCATCGTGCTGATCCTGACCACCGTGCTGTGCTGGCGGATCGTGAGGGCGGACCGGGTGTTCGCCTATCGCTGACCGAACACCCTTTGTTGCGGTAAAATAAAAGGGGCACCCATGAGAGTGCCCCTTTTTTATTCAGGGCTTGGGCCTTCGTCTCAGGCCGCGCGGAACTGGCCCCAGGGGCCGGTGATGGCGAGGGTAAAGCCCGGGAACTGAACGTTGACAAACAGGGTCTGGCCATCGGGCGAGAAGGTGGCTCCGGCGAATTCGGCGTTGTCGCGGAAGACGTTGCGGGCGATGGTGTAGACCTTTCCATCCGGCGTGATCCCGCGCAGGTGGTTGCGCAGCGTGTCCGAATAACGGTCTTCACAGATGATCAGATGGCCCCACGGGGCGATCGTCAGGTTGTCGGCATAGTCCATGACCTGGGTGTTGCGCGACTCGACGAACAGCTGAAGCCGGCCCGGCGCGTCCTTTTCGCCGACCTGACCTTCGTGGGCGCTCGGGACATAACGCATGATCTGTCCCGCACCGGCCTTGCCGCCCGAGGTGCAGCAGAAATAGAGCTCGTCCTTACCCCAGTGAATGCCTTCACCACGGGCAAACACCGCGCCCCCAGCCTTGTAAGTGCGAAGACGCAGGTCATCGTCCGGGCTTTCAGGATGATCAAGATCAATCCACACGGCGTCTTTCCAGTCGCCCTGAGCCCATTGATCCGCCTTTTGATTGCTGGTGATAAAGCCCTTGGGCGCATCCCGTAGACCGAG
This sequence comes from Asticcacaulis sp., assembly GCA_046289215.1. Taxonomy (GTDB): domain Bacteria; phylum Pseudomonadota; class Alphaproteobacteria; order Caulobacterales; family Caulobacteraceae; genus Asticcacaulis. The sequence goes on from JBKBWB010000020.1 coordinate 10,318, forward strand.
GGCTTGCAGCTTGCCGCCCTTGTGCAGATGGCGACGATCGTTCGGCAAGAAGCGATAGAAGGCGCTGTCGGACGTGTCTTCGGTCATATAGACGATGCCCGTGCGCGGATCGATCGCCACCGCTTCACGCTTGAAGCGGCCCATGGCCTTCAGCGGCACCGGGTCCACAAGGCCCTTGTGGGCCGCTGGGACCTCAAAGGCATAGCCGTGATCCTTGCCGACGCCTTGACCGGCCTTGACGGTGTTTTCCTCGCAGGTCAGCCATGAGCCCCATGGGGTTGCGCCGCCCGCACAGTTGGTGACCGAGCCAATCAGCGACAGATATTGCGCCACCGTCTTGCGGGCTTTCAGGTCATAGACCTGGGTGGTGGTGGACCCCATCAACGGCAGGCCGCTGGCAGTTTCAAAATCATAGACCTTGCTGCGGTCGAGTTTGCCCAGCAGGCGGCCATGCATGCCCAGGGCGCCAAAGTTGCGGTGGTTCGGCGACAGTTCGTGGTTGCGCACCAGCGCCACCTTACCATCCCCCAGATCGAAACAGGCCATGCCGTCATAGACGTGCGGGACCACCATGCCATCGTCCATGGTCTCGCCCGCTTGGGAGATCACCTGATAGCGGAACCCCTCGGGCAGGTCACAGACCTTGAACGGGTCTTCACGCAGGGGGCCATAGCCGTGGACCTCATTGATATAGGTCTCATTGGTTTTAGGCGCGTTCCCAGCGGATTGAGCCTGAGCGGAAGCGACGAGGCCGCTAAAGGCGAGGGTGGAGGCGGCCGTGCTGACGACCGTGCGGCGTGAGAGGGTCATGTGTAACTCCATAACAGCTGAGGATTGTCTTAGCGCCACATCCCGGTCTGAGTCATCGCAATTTGATGACCGTTTGAGCAATTGCTACGATCCGGGACGGAAAATCAAAGCGACAAGAATGCGGTAATTTAATACCGTTTAAATTAATGTAATAAATTCAATATTTTATTGCGGTTGCAGCCAAAACTCTGAGATTGACCTCAAGGCTTTGCTCCTGTAAACCCGCGTCCTCTCGCCGTCGGATCCGATGTCCGGCGGCTTTCGGATTTATGGTCCAGGGACTTTTATCAATGCTGACCTCGAACACGGTTTCTCAGAAGCCGGCAGACGTCGAGAAGAAGTGGGTCGTGATCGACGCCCAGGACGCCGTTGTCGGCCGTCTGGCTTCGTACATTGCCATGCGTCTTCGCGGCAAGCACCGCCCGAACTTCACCCCGCACGTCGACACCGGTGACTATGTCATCGTGATCAACGCGGACAAGGTGCACTACACCGGCAAGAAGCTGACCGACAAGATCTTCTACTGGCACACCGGCCACCCGGGCGGCGTCAAGCAGCGCACCATGGGTCAGATCCTCAGCGGCAAGTACCCGGAGCGCGTGCTGACCAAGGCGGTCGAGCGCATGATGCCCAAGGAAAGCCCGCTGGCCCGCGGCCAGATGACCCACCTGCGCATCTACGCCGGTTCGGAGCACCCCCACGAAGCCCAGCAGCCGGAAGTCGTCGACTTCAAGGCCCTGAGCCGCAAGAACGTCCGGAGCGCCTAAGTCATGACCACTGAAACCCAAGGCCTCGAAGCCCTGCAAGCGCTGTCGTCGAACCCGGAAGTTGCCGTGGTCCGCGAGCCGCAGATCGACAAGTTCGGTCGCGCCTATGCCACCGGCAAGCGTAAAAACGCCATCGCCCGTGTGTGGATCAAGCCGGGCACCGGCAAGTTCCTCATCAACGGTCGCGAGCAAGAAGTCTACTTCGCCCGTCCGGTGCTGCGCATGATGATCGCTCAGCCGCTGCAGCTTACCGATCGCGCCAGCCAGTTTGACGTGATCATCACCGTCAAGGGCTCGGGTCTGTCCGGCCAGGCCGGTGCGATCCGTCACGGCCTGTCGAAAGCCCTGACCTACTACGAGCCCGCTCTGCGTGGCACGCTGAAGGCCGCTGGCTTCCTGACCCGCGACTCGCGCGTCGTCGAGCGTAAGAAGTACGGCCGTGCGAAAGCCCGTCGTAGCTTCCAGTTCTCGAAGCGTTAATCGAAACCCGTTTGGGCTTCAAAACAGGGCGCTTCGGGTTTCCGGAGCGCCTTTTTTGTATCTTGGGCTAGTGTCTCCAATCCGTAAGCAAGGCGAGGGCTATGACGCATAAGGTTTTTATCGACGGCGAGGCCGGAACCACCGGCTTGCAAATCGCCAGCCGCCTGTCTGGCCGCGCCGATCTTGAGCTGATCCGTCTGGGTGACGCTGAGCGCAAGGACCGCGACGCCCGCCGCCGGGCGCTCAATGCCGCCGACGCGGTGATCCTGTGTCTGCCCGATGAGGCGGCGATCGAAGCGGTCAGCCTGATCGAGAACGAGACCACCCGCGTTATCGATGCCTCGACCGCTCACCGCGTCAGCGAAGGCTGGGTCTATGGCTTTGCGGAAATGGAACCGGGCCAGCGCGAGGCCATTGCCACAAGCCGCCTGATAGCTAATCCAGGGTGCTATGCGACGGGCTTTATCGCCTTGGTGCGGCCCTTGACCCGCGCAGGCCTGATCCCGGATTACTGGCCCCTGACCTGTAACGCCGTGTCCGGCTATTCCGGTGGCGGCAAGGCCATGATCGCCAGCTTTGAGGATCCCCAGAGCCCGGACGCCACGGCAGACAACTACCGGATCTATGCCACCGGCCTGAACCATAAACACCTGCCGGAAATGATGGCCTGGGGCGGTTTGGAGTCCCCGCCCTTATTCACCCCGGCGGTGGGCCGCTATGCTCAGGGCATGATCGTTGAGATCCCGCTCCAGCTCTGGGCCTTGCCGACCGAGCCGTCGCTGGCCGACCTACTGGCCGTGTTCGAAGAGGCCTATGCCGGGCCGGGCTTTGTCCATGTCGCTTCCGCCGAAGAGGCGGCCTCCACCAAGGCGCTACAGCCGGAGATGCTCAACAACACCAATGCGCTGAAGATCTATGTTTTTGGCGATCCGCACCACGGTCAGGCGCGTCTGGTGGCGGTGCTGGATAATCTGGGCAAGGGCGCGTCTGGCGCAGCGGTCCAGAACCTCAACATCGCCCTCGGGGTCCCGGAAAATCTGGGCCTGAGTTAAGTTGATGTGTTGCATAAGAGAATTTCATATATTTGAAATATAACAATGCATTATAAAAAAATCCTCAGGTTATTTCTGAGGATTTTTTTGTGCCGAAGTCCGCGATGGTTTGGGGCGACCCTTGGCAGACGCTCGGCCGGGGCCTAGAACCAAGGGCTAGGATACGCGTCCCCATTCCGGAGCCTCCCATGATCGGTCGCCTCAATCACATCGGCATTGCCACCCCATCGATTGCCGGGTCTGTGCGGCTCTATACCGAGGTGCTGGGAGCCACCCGGGTCGGCGAGCCTTTTGACATGCCGGAGCAAGGCGTGCGGGTCTGTTTTATCGACTTGCCCAACAGCCAGATCGAGCTGATCGAGCCCCTCGGTGAGGATTCGCCCCTGACCGGGTTTTTGGCCAAGAACCCCAAGGGGGGGCAGCACCACGTCTGTTTTGAGGTCGAAGATATTCTGGCCGCCCGCGAGGCGCTGCGGGCCAAGGGCGCAGTGATCCTCGGCACCGGCGAGCCGCGTATCGGAGCCCATGGCACGCCCATCCTGTTTGT
>JBKBWB010000021.1:0-13862 GCA_046289215.1 Asticcacaulis sp.
CAGAACAAATACCTGACACCGCGACAGCAAGGCCCCATTCAGCTCGAACGAAGGATTTTCCGTGGTGGCCCCGACCAGCACTATCGTGCCGTCCTCGACATAGGGCAGAAAGCCGTCCTGCTGGCTGCGATTGAAGCGATGGATTTCATCGACAAACAGCAAGGTGGTCTGGCCGTTTTGACGACGCAAACGGGCCGACTCAAAGGCCTTTTTCAGGTCGGCTACACCCGAAAACACCGCCGACAAGGGCTGATAGGCAAAGCCCACGGCCTCGGCCAGCAAACGCGCGAGCGTCGTCTTGCCCACCCCCGGCGGCCCCCACAGGATCATCGAAGGTAAGTAGCCGCGTGACAAAAGCTGGGATAAAGGCGCGTCCGGCCCCAGAAGGTGGTCCTGGCCGATCACATCCGACAAGACGCGCGGGCGGAGTTGCTCGGCCAGCGGGGCCTTGGCTGAGGTCGTGGACAATCCGGACGGGGCGGACAGCGGGGCGGGATCCAGCCCCACCGCCTGAAACAAATCGCTCATGCGCCCTGATAGCGCATTTGCCCAGGTTTAGCCACGGAAGCGACCGGTGATGCGCTGCCCCTGACGCTCGATAGCAATCTCCCACTGCGGCACGGTACGCGACAGGCTGTCCTGAAGCCCACGCGTCGAAGTGATCTTTTGGCCGTTCACTTCAAGGATGAGATCACCGGGCCGCAGTCCAGCCCCCGCCGCATAGCCCCGGGCGCTCAATTCCAGCACCATCACGCCACGCCCGAGGAAAGGGTCGAGCCCTAGCTCATCGGCCAGCGCCGGAGACAGGTTCACGACCTTAGCGCCATTGAGCGGCTGGTTGCCGCTGAGGACCCGTTCATCGCGGGCCGGACTTTCCGGCGGGGCCTCGACCGTTGCCTTGAGTGTGACCGGGGCGTTGCCGCGCAAAATCTGGATCTGGGTTTGCGCACCGGGCTTGTGGGTCCCGATATGATAGTTCAGGGCCGTGGGGTCATTGACCGCCACCCCATCAACCGACAGAACGATGTCGCCCGTGCGGATCCCGCTGCGCGCGGCTGGGCCGCCCGGGAAGATGTCACTGACGAGGACCCCCGCCGGACGCGCCTGACCCAATGAACGGGCCACGTCGCTGGTGACCGCATCACCCTTGATCCCCAGCCAGGGCCGGATCAGGCCTTTGCTGCCGCCGAGCGCGCTATCGATCATGCGGCGGACCAAGGGGGCCGGGATGGCAAAACCGACCCCGGCGGATGTGCCTGAGCGCGACAGGATGAAGGTATTGATCCCGATCAGATTCCCATCCATGTCCACCAACGCGCCCCCGGAGTTACCCGAGTTGATCGCCGCATCAGTCTGGATATAGGCCGCCTGCCCCGGCCCCACTTCGGTCCGATCCAGCGCCGAGATAATGCCATTGGTCACGGTCTGGCCGACACCAAAGGGGTTGCCGATCGCCAGCACCAGATCCCCAACCTCAAGGTCGCCCTTGTCGTTGAGCGGCAGAACCGGCAGGCGTTCCTTGCCGGTATCGACCTTGAGGACGGCCAGATCGGTGCGTGGATCTGCCGACAAAAGCTTGGCCGGATATTCGCGGCGGTCGGCAAGCACGACCATGAATTCCTGACCACCGGCAACCACATGGTTGTTGGTGACGATCACTCCGTCCGCACGCACGATCACGCCGGACCCCAACGACTGCTCAACCCGCTCGCGCGGCACGCCGCCGCCAAACAGCTCCCAGAACGGATCCGCAAGCTGGCGAACCACGCGGCGGGCATAGACGTTGACGACTGCCGGAGCCGCCATCTTGACCACCGACGAAAAGGACGCCTTGACCGCTGTCGCATCGACCGGCACGCGGCGGTTCGGCTCAGCGAGTGTGGCTGGAGCACGAAACCCTTCGCCGGGGGCCGTTTGCTGGCTGTGACCGCTTGAGGGCGAGCAAGCCGACAGCAGCGCCGCCAGAGCCAAGACCAAACCCTTGTTGCGGGTCTGAGTGGAAACCGTTTGAGGCATCGTGTGTTCCCGTCCAGAAAAATCAATCATGGATGATGTAGGATCAAAGCGTCTGTTTGCGACAGGATCATGGCGTTTTGGGTGACACCTTGGCTAATTTTGCAAACATTCGCATCGCCTGAAGCGAGGCCAATCCCAGAAACAGGCTGCCCAGCACGAACGGCGCGCCCAGCCACCAGTCCGGATGACCGGGGGCGCTGACGAGACTGAGCGACTGTCCGAAAATCACCGGCGCGATCACCCCCGCGAGGGCGTTGAGGCTCATATTGGCCCCTTGAAGCCGTCCTTGCTGGGTAGGGTCCACGAGCTGGGTCATCAGGCTTTGGGTCGAAGGGCCTGCCATGCCCCAAAGGCTCATCACCGGGACCCCGATCAGGAACAGATCCCCCGTCGGCGCGATGCCATAGATCAGGAACCCCAAGGCCCCGAACGACAGAGCGACCACCACTGTGGCCCGCTCGCCGATCCATTTCGCGACAAAACGCGCCAGCACACCTTGGACGAGGGCCGCACACACACCGATCACGGCCAGAACATAGCCAACTTCTTTGGAGCCCCAACCGTAGCGCGCTCCGGCATAGAGCACAAAACAGGTCGGCAAGGCATAGTGCGCAAACTGGGCCAGGAAATTGACGAGCGCCAAGCCCGACAAATTCTTATTCCCACCAAGCAACTTTAGCGATCCGACGGGGTTGGCCTTGGCCCAGGAAAAGGCCGAGCGCTTATCCTTGGGCAGGGACTCCGGCAGGATCATCAGGCCATAGAGCCCATTCAAAAGGCTCAAGCCCCCGGCCAACCAAAAAGGCCAGCGCGGATCAAAATCGCCGATCAAGCCGCCAACCACCGGGCCAATGACAAAGCCCAGCCCAAAAGAGGCCCCGACCAGCCCATAGGCCCCGGTGCGTTTTTCCGGTGGCGTAATATCGGCCACATAGGCAAAGGCCGTGGTCAAGCTGGCGGCCATGATCCCGCTGACGAGGCGCGCCACCAACAGCCAAATCAGGTTTGGTGCCAGCGCCATCAGCCCATAGGCGATTGCTAAACCAAAGTTGGACGCCAAGATCACAGGCCGCCGCCCAAACCGGTCGGATAGTCCCCCCATGATGGGCGAGAAAACAAACTGCATCAGCCCCCAGAGGGTGCCAAAAAGCCCCACATAGAACCCGGCCAGCGAGACGGATCCGGTAAAGCTTTCGACCAGCTTGGGCAGGACCGGAATCACGATCCCCAAAGCCATGACATCCAGCAGTGCCGTGACAAAAATAAAGGCCAGTGCAGCCTGCTTGCGCCCCTTGGGCAGGTCTTCGGTCATTAATGCCCCCGTTTGGCCTGAGTAAGGCCTGCCTCGCAGATCAAGGCAAGCCTGTTCTCAGATCCTTTTGAGCGCCAGACTTAGCAGACCCAATTGTCAGCCTTTGTCAGCAGGCCCCGCTCAGGAGAACCGGGCGCGTAGCAAACCAGTTCCGTCCGTGACCGAGACCGGTGGAAGGCCCAGACGGCAGAGCAACAGGTCGTGGACCTCGGTATTGTCAAACTCCGGCAAGGCCTGGGGCCGGATCCCGGGACCGGTCGCGATAAAAAGCGCCTTCATATCCGGATGGGCTGGATCATAGCCGTGGGCCCCACCATCGCCATAGCCATTGCCCTTGGCACGGGTCGTGATTACCCAACCGATGTCCGCCAGGCACAGATAGGCGGGAACGCGCTTATTCTGACCATAATGGTATTGCGCCGGGATATCCGCCTTGGCCCAACAGGTCGTATGACCCTGGCGGCCTGGCACCTTGGCGGCGACCTCAGCCTCAAAGCCCGGCTTGGGATTGAGGCCGAGGGTTGGGCCGGTCGTGACCACATCAAGCGCTTCCGGCGCGATACGGTCGTCGATGAAATCGCTCCGGTCCTTGGCGGTGGCCGTCATGCCATGGTCAGCGACAATCACGAGAGTGGCCGCCTGATCTAACCCTTGCGCCTTGAGCCCCTCCAGCAGGGCGGCGATTTCCGCATCGATCGCCTTGAGTTCGGCATCGATCTCGGGCGAATTCGGCCCTTTGCGGTGGCCGACCGTATCGACTTGATCAAAATAGAGGGTCAGAAAACGCGGGCGCTGGGCTTCCGGCACCGCAAGCCAGTCGAGTATCTGCTGGACCCGGGCGCGAGGGGGAACCTTTTGGTCGAACAGGCGCCATTGGCTGGGCCGCACGCCCTGAACATCCGTATCGGATCCCGGCCAGAACATGGTGGCTGTCGGCACCCCGGCGCGCTCAGCCGTGACCCACACAGGCGTGGCTTCGTCCCACCAGCGCCGATCCGCCACCGCCGCCTTATTGCCCAGGGTAAAGGTCACATCGGGAATAGTCGGATCCTGCATGGTATTATGCACGATCCCATGGCGGTCCGGACGCAGACCCGTCACAAGCGTATAGTGGTTCGGGAAGGTAATGCTCGGAAACGACGGACGCATCCCGTCACGGACCCAGGCTCCCTGCCCGGCCAATCGGCTAAGCGTTGGGGTCAGCCCTCGGTGCAGATACTCGCCCCGGAAGCCATCAATTGAGACCAGAATAACCGGCCCCTTGACCGAAGTGGCGGCGGATACCTTTTCGACCTGGTCTGAGGCCGGCGCCAACGGCAGCCCTGCGCAGGCGCTAAGCCCTGCCAGCAGAGCCAATGTAGACAAACCAAAAAGGGCGCGCTTGTTCATACCAGACATGTCCAGCCTCCAGACGAAATGGGCCTCTGGGACAGAGTCCTAGAGGCCCACAACGACAAACCTATGACAGTTTAAGTCAAGCGGCGGTTTTCGCCTCTTTGTCGGGATCCGACAATTCACCTTCCCAGCGCGCGACAACGGCGGAGGCCACCGAGTTACCCACGACGTTGGTGGCGCTGCGGCCCATGTCGAGCAGATGGTCTACGGCCAGGATCAGCAGCAGCCCGGCTTCGGGCAGGTTGAAATAGGTCAGGGTCGCCGAAATCACCACCAGCGACGCGCGCGGCACGCCGGCAATCCCCTTAGATGTCACCATCAGAAGCAACAGCATGGTGATTTGCTGGGACAATGTCAGCTCCAGACCATAGGCCTGGGCGATGAACAAGGTCGCAAAGGTGCAATACATCATCGAGCCATCGAGATTGAACGAATAGCCGAGTGGCAGCACAAAGCTGGAAATCCGGTTCTTGACGCCGAACTTGCCCAGTTGTTCCAGGGTCTTCGGATAGGCCGCCTCAGAGCTGGCGGTCGAGAAGGCCAGCAGGATGGGCTCGCGCATCAGGCCCATCAGCTTCAGCACACGGAAGCCTACGAACAGGAAGCCCAGCACCATCAGGACGATCCAGAGGACGCCCAAGGATGCATAGAAACCGCCGACAAACTGGGCATAGGTGACAAGGATCCCCAGCCCGCTTTGCGTGATGCTCTTGGCCAAGGCTGCAAAGATCACAAGGGGTGCCAGCTTCATGATGAAGCCCGTCACCTTGAGCATGATCTTGGCGATCTGGTCGACCAGCTCCAGCACGATGGGGGCCTTGTCATCGATGGCCGCAACGGCCGTCCCGACGAACAAAGAGAACACCACGATCTGGAGGATCTCGTTGTTGGCCATGGCCTCAACGATCGATTTCGGCACCAGGTGGGTGATGAAGTTGCTGAGGCTGAGCTTGGCGGTATCCACCCCCGAGCTGGCGTGCGTTTCCGGCAACGGCAGATTTAACCCCACTCCCGGTTGGAGCAGTTGCACCATGATCAAGCCGATGGTGAGCGAAATTACCGAGGCCATGATGAACCAGAACATGGTCTTGGCCCCGACCCGGCCAATGGCGGCCGTGTCCTCCATGTGCGCGATCCCCGCCACCAGCGTGGATAGCACCAACGGTGCGATGATCATCTTGATCAGGCGCAGGAAGACGTCCGTAATGACGGTATAGGTCTCGATGGCGGTTTTTTGCTGATCCGCCGTCAGATACTCATGTCCGCCGTAGCCTGCGGCGATGCCGAGGCCCATGGCCAGGACAATCAGGAATGTGAAAAACCGGTTCAAAGCCCCCTCCGAATGACGACGCACTGGGTTGGAATTATTATTGCCGTCGGCGGTATCCTGCCCCTGATATGAAGGCAAGTCCAAAACAAAAACCCCCGGATGTCCGGGGGTTTTCAAAAACGCTTCAGGCCGATCGGCTTATTCAGCGTCCGACACAACTTCAACGACCGGACCCGAGTCCTTGCCCTTGGCCGAGACGTCACGATCAACGAACTCGATGACCGCCATCGGGGCGTTATCGCCATGACGGAAGCCCGCTTTCAGGACGCGGATATAGCCGCCGTTACGCTCGGCATAGCGCGGGCCGAGAGTGTCAAACAGCTTGCCAACCTGGGCCACGTCACGGACGCGGCTGATGGCGATACGGCGCGAATGCAGGTCGCCGCGCTTGGCCAAGGTGACCAGCTTTTCAACGAACGGACGCAGCTCTTTCGCCTTCGGCAGGGTGGTGACGATCTGCTCGTGCTTGATCAGCGACGCCGCCATGTTGGCGAACATGGCGATACGGTGGCTGGTGGTCCGACCCAGCTTGCGATAACCGGAACCGTGACGCATGAAACTCTCTCCTTAACCTGCCCGGGACACTGGCCGGAAACGCAGGCTCAAAAACAGGTATGAAATCTGAAACATTACCGACGGTAACGCTCCGCTTCATACGTCGCTCCGAACGGATGTTCAGAAGCGAAGTTGGCGGGACAAGGTTTTGAGCTTTCCCGCCAAATCGCCAGGACCGAAGCCCGGGCAAATCCTCAAGGGGATCAGATCTGGTCTTCGAACTTCTTGGCCAGATCTTCCACGTTTTCGGGCGGCCAGTTAGGCACATCCATACCCAGCGACAGGTTCATCGACGCCAGGACTTCCTTGATTTCGTTCAGCGACTTACGTCCGAAGTTCGGCGTGCGGAGCATTTCCGACTCGGTCTTCTGGATCAGGTCACCGATGTAGACGATATTGTCGTTCTTCAGGCAGTTGGCCGAACGGACCGACAGTTCCAGCTCGTCAACCTTCTTGAGCAGAGCCGGGTTGAACGGAAGTTCGGGCTTGCCCTCTTCCACCGCTGCCGCCTTGGGCTCTTCGAAGGTGATGAAGATCTGAAGCTGATCCTGGAGGATACGGGCCGCATAGGCGACAGCATCCACAGGGCTCACCGACCCATTGGTCTCCACTTCCATCACGAGCTTGTCGTAATCGAGGGTCTGACCCTGACGGGTCGGCTCGACACGATAGGCCACGCGCTTAACCGGGCTGTAGAGCGCATCCACAGCAATCAGGCCGATCGGCGCATCTTCCGGACGGTTCTTGTCCGCCGGAACATAGCCCTTACCGTTCTGAACGGTGAACTCCATACGCACGCTGGCGCCCTCGTCGAGGGTGCACAGCACGTGATCCTTGTTCAGGACCTCGATGTCCGCCGGCGCATCGATCTGGCCAGCCGTAACCGGCCCCGGACCCGTAGCGCGCAGCATCATGCGCTTGGGACCCTCAGCATGCATGCGCAGGGCCAGTTGCTTGATATTCAGCACGATATCGACAACGTCTTCGCGCACGCCCTCAAGCGAGGAGAATTCGTGCACTACACCGTCGATCTGCACCGCCGTCACCGCAGCACCCTGCAGAGACGACAGAAGAACGCGGCGCAGCGCGTTCCCCAAGGTAACACCGAAACCACGCTCAAGCGGCTCTGCCACCAGGCGCATCTTGCGCTGGGGGTCAACGCCCGCTTCGATTTGCGGCTTTTCGGGACGGATCAGCTGCTGCCAGTTTCTTTCGATCATTCGGCCCCTCAAACGGGATATGTCGGCCGGAGGATCCGGCCGACAGATAACGGGATAGCTGGGGGATTAGACCCGACGACGCTTCGGCGGACGGCAGCCGTTATGCGGGATCGGGGTCACATCACGGATGGTGGTGATGGTGAAACCCACTGCCTGCAGCGCGCGCAGAGCCGACTCACGGCCCGAACCCGGACCGGCCACCGACACTTCGAGCGTTTTCACGCCGTGCTCCATGGCCTTGCGGCCAGCGTCTTCAGCGGCCACCTGAGCCGCATAGGGGGTCGACTTACGCGAACCCTTGAACCCCATGGCCCCAGCCGACGACCAGGAAATCGCGTTCCCTTGAGCGTCCGTGATGGTGATCATGGTGTTGTTGAACGAGGCATTCACATGCGCCACGCCCGAGGTGATATTCTTACGTTCGCGCTTTTTAACGCGTGAAGGTTCTTTGGCCATTGGACTGTCGCGCCTCGATTACTTCTTCTTACCAGCGATGGGCTTTGCGGGCCCTTTGCGCGTGCGCGCATTGGTATGGGTGCGCTGACCGCGGACTGGGAGGCCCTTACGGTGACGCAGGCCGCGATAGCAGGCCAGGTCCATCAGACGCTTGATGTTCATCGACACTTCACGACGCAGATCCCCTTCCACCAGGTAATCCCGGTCGATGGTTTCACGGATCTGCAAGATTTCAGCGTCGGTCAGTTGATTGACACGACGGCTGTCCTCCAGGCCGACCTTTTCCATGATTTCAGCGGCCTTTTGCGGACCGATGCCATGGATATACTGAAGCGCGATCACAACACGCTTGTTAGTCGGAATATTGACGCCTGCAATACGGGCCACGTCTAGATCTCCTCAACGCGCTCTGGCGCGTCTACACCTATTTGACGCGATTTAACGCGTAAGAAACGCGAACCGACACGACAGCAGCGCTGGGGAGCTCAGAAAGCTGCACCAACGCCCACCATCGCGTCATTTCGCGGAAGGGCATGGTTATAGGGCCGAAAATGATTCCGTCAACCCATTATGCGAGCGCAGCATCAATCCGCGCCGCAACTTCTTCGACCGAACCCATACCATCGACTTCGGACAGCTTGTCCTGGGCCGCATAGTAGGGCAGCAGCGGGGCCGTCTGGGCATTGTACGCAGCCAGACGCACCTTGTAGGTCTCCGGATTATCATCCGAACGACCCTCTTCGGCAAAGCGCCGCTCAATGCGGCTCAGCAGAGCCTGGTCGTCCACCTTGAGGCGAACAACCTTGTCGATCTGGCGGCCACGGGCCTTCAGCATCGCGTCGAGCGCTTCAGCCTGAGCCACGGTACGGGGGAAGCCATCAAAGATCGCGCCCCCGGCCGCCTCGGCCTCAGCCAGACGTTCTTCAATCAGCGCAATCACGATCTCATCAGAGACCAATCCGCCTTCGGCCAGGATGGACTTGACCTTGAGGCCCAGTTCAGACCCTGAAGCCACAGCTGCCCGGAGCATGTCGCCGGTCGAGAGCTGGACCATGCCGCGTGTGGCGACAAGGCGCTTCGCCTGTGTTCCCTTACCCGCAGCCGGCGGGCCAAACAAAATCAGATTCACCGCGAGCGCCCTCCCCGGAGCTTCGATTTCTTGATCAGGCCCTCATATTGGTGGGCCAGAAGGTGCGACTGGATCTGGGCCACCGTATCCATTGTCACGGTCACGACAATGAGAATCGAGGTCCCGCCAAAGTAGAAATTATTGCCGAAGTTCGCAATAAACGCCTCAGGCAAAAGACAGACGATGGTGATGTACGCGGCCCCAATCACGGTCAGGCGCGACAACACATAGTCCAGATACTCAGCGGTGCGCTTACCCGGACGGATGCCCGGCAAGAAACCCCCATACTTCCGCAGGTTCTCCGCCGTCTCATCGGGGTTGAACACGATGGAGGTGTAGAAGAAGCAGAAGAAGATGATCAAGGCCGCATAGAGCAGCATGAACAGAGGCTGCCCGTGGTTCAGCATGGTCGTCAGGGTCGGCAACCAGCTCAGCCACTGGGGCATGGCGTCCGGATTGTTCCCGGCAAATTGCAGGGCCGTGGTCGGAAGCAACAACAGCGACGACGCAAAGATCGGCGGGATCACACCGGCGGTATTGACCTTAAGCGGCATGAACGAGCTTTCGCCCCCGAACATGCGGTTGCCCACCTGACGCTTCGGATATTGAACCAGAAGGCGCCGCTGCGACCGCTCCATCACTACGATAAAGACAATCGTGGCCGCTAGGATCAGCACGATCAGCAGCAAGACGAACGGCTGGATCTGACCTTCGCGGACCTGAGCCAGCAAGTTTCCGATGGTCCGCGGCAGCACCGCGACGATCCCGGCAAAGATGATCAACGACATCCCATTGCCGACGCCACGGCTGGTCATTTGCTCACCAAGCCACATCAGGAACAACGTCCCCCCGGTCAGGGTCGCAACGGTAGAGACCAAGAACATCGGTCCCGGCTCGATCGCAAGGCCGCTGGCCTGCATGCCCACGGCAATCGAGAAGGACTGGACGATCGCCAGGATCACGGCCAGGTAACGGGTATATTGGTTCAGCTGCTTGCGGCCGGCTTCTCCACCTTCCTTGCGCAGCTTTTCCCATGGACCATAAAGCGTGCCCATGATTTGAACGATGATCGATGCCGAGATATAGGGCATGACGTTCAGGGCGAACACGGCCATCCGTTCGACGGCCCCCCCCGAGAACATGTTGAACATGCCCAGGATACCCTGCTCCGCGCCTGAAAACGCTTGGGCAAAAGCCACCATATCGATCCCGGGCAGCGGAATATAGGTCCCCAGTCGGTAGACCAGCAACGCGCCCAGGGTAAACAGAAGTCGCTTGTGCAGTTCAGTCGCCTTGCCAAACGCTGAAAAATTCAGGTTGGCCGCGAGTTGTTCGGCTGCTGACGCCATTCCAATCCCCGAAACTGGATCACCGGGTGATCCGTCCCCCGCCCGGTCAAACGCTCAGAGGACTGAGGCCGCCACGGGGGTCAAATTATCATGAATGTGCCAGACAGAGTCATCTGACCCTGCCTGGCACGCGTAACACATAAAGGGTTACGTCTGCGCGCGAAAGATCAGGCCTCAGCCTTTTCTTCGCGGACCGGACGTTGTTGCACGACCGAACCGCCCGCCGCTTCCACAGCCTTGGCTGCTGAAGCCGTCGCCGAATAGACCACCAGGTTAACCTTGGCCGTCAGTTCGCCTTCGCCCAGCAGACGCACACCGTCCTTAACACGACGGATCACGCCAGCGGCAACCAGAGCCGCCCCGTCGATCGTCTGGGTCGCATCGATGCGGCCTGCGTCGATCGCCTGTTGCAGACGCCACAGGTTCACTTCAGCAAACTTCAGAGCGAACGGATTGTTGAAGCCGCGCTTGGGCATACGCATGTACAGCGGCATTTGACCGCCTTCGAAGCCCAGCAGCGACACACCGGTCCGGGACTTCTGACCCTTCACACCGCGACCCGAGGTCTTGCCCTTGCCCGAACCCGGACCCCGGCCAACCCGCATGCGGCCCTTGGTGGCGCCTTCGTTATCACGCAGTTCATTCAGCTTTACCATGATGCCTCTCCTTGAGATTTACGCCGCTGCAGATGGTGGCCACAGACGACTCGGCTGACGCCCCGACATGGATATGACGGTGCGCCTATAAAAGAAGGTTCCGAATAAATCGGAACCCGGACAAAAACAATCACGCGCGCCCCGAAAATCGGAACGCGCGTGCTGTTTTATCGTGATTAGGCTTCGTCGACGATGGCGACCATGTGGGCCACCTTCGCGATCATCCCGCGAACCGCAGGCGTATCCTCGAGGGTCGAGGTGCGGCCAATACGGTTCAGACCAAGCCCCTTGAGGGTTGCCAGCTGATCCTTGGTGCGGCGGATCGGGCTGCCAGTTTGCTTCACAGTGACAGTCTTGCTCATGACTTAGCCCTCGATCGCGTCCGGAGCCGAGGCCCCGTCGTTACGGCGGCTGATGATGTCGCCGACCTTCTTACCGCGCTTGTTGGCGACCTGACGGGGCGACGACTGAACCTTCAGGGCTTCGAACGTGGCGCGCACCATGTTGTAGGGGTTCGAAGACCCCAGCGACTTGGCGACCACGTCCGAGATCCCGACGGTTTCGAGAACCGCACGCATCGGACCCCCGGCGATCACGCCCGTGCCCGGAGGGGCCGCGCGCATGGCCACCTTACCAGCGCCCCAACGGCCGTAGCCGTCGTGGTGCAGGGTGCGGCTCTCGCGGAGCGGCACGCGGATCATGCTCTTCTTGGCCTCTTCGGTGGCCTTACGGATGGCTTCCGGCACTTCACGCGCCTTGCCATGACCAAAGCCAACGCGGCCTTTTTGATCCCCCACGACCATCAGCGCGGCGAAGGAGAACCGGCGGCCCCCCTTCACGGTCGCTGCGACGCGGTTGATGTGAACGAGCTTTTCGACGAACTCGCTCTGTTCTTCGGTGCGATCGCGGCGGTCACCACCACGTTGATCGCGTTGTTCGTTACCACGAGCCATGCGCGTTCCCTTAGAAGTTCAGGCCGGCTTCGCGCGCGGCGTCGGCCAGGGCTTTTACCCGGCCATGGAAGATATATCCGCCACGATCAAAGACGACGTCCTTGACACCCTTTTCCAGGGCACGTTCAGCAACCAGCTTACCGACCAGAGCCGCAGAGGCCTTGTCGGAGCCGCGCTTCTTATCGCTTTCCAGCGATGAAGCGGCAGCCACGGTCACACCGTTCAGGTCATCAATGACCTGCGCATAGATGTTTTTGTCCGAACGGAACACCGACAAACGCGGGCGGCCGTTGGAGAGCTTCTTTAGGCGCGTACGGTTACGCTGCGCGCGGCGAAGCAGAGATTCGCGAGGAGACAGAGCCATGGCTTACTTCTTCTTGCCTTCCTTGCGGCGGACGGTTTCGCCTTGATAACGCACACCCTTGCCTTTGTAGGGCTCGGGCGGACGGATCTTGCGGATCTTCGCAGCGACTTCGCCAACCAGCTGTTTATCGATACCCGAAATCTTGATTTCGGTTTGCTTGGGAACGGCAAAGGTAATGCCTGCCGGCGGCGGGATGTCCACATCGTGGCTGAACCCGAGTTGCAGCGACAGATCCGAGCCCTTCAGAGCAGCGCGGTAACCCACGCCGACCAGTTCAAGCGTCGTCTCATACCCTTCGGTCACACCCTTGACCATATTGGCCACGAGGGTACGCGACAGACCCCACATCGACAGGTGACGTTTGGTGGTGTCACGCGGCGTGAAGGTCAGTTGACCGTTTTCGTTCTTGACTTCGATTTCTTCAACCACGGTGATGGCCAGTTGTCCCTTGGGACCCTTGACCGAGAGGTCCTGACCCGAGAGGGTCACCTGGACGCCCGACGGCACCGCGACTGCTTTTTTACCAATCCGAGACATATAAAGTTCCCTTCCCTCGCCTTAGTAGACGCGGCAGAGGACTTCACCGCCCACGTTGTTTTCACGGGCAGCGTTGTCGGACATGACACCCTTGGGCGTCGACAAGATCGAGATCCCAAGGCCGTTCTTGATCGGCTTCAGGTCCTTGATCGACGAATAGACGCGGCGGCCCGGCTTGGACACGCGGCTGATCTCCGCAATGACGGGCACGCCGTCAAAGTACTTCAGTTCGATTTCGAACTGCGGAAACTCACCGGGGGTCTCAACGACCGAGTAACCACGGATGTAACCTTCTTCGAGCAGCACATCCAGAACGCGGGCGCGCAGCTTCGAAGCGGGGGTGAGCACCTTGGAACGCTTGCGCTGGGCGGCGTTCTTGATGCGAGCGATCATGTCGCTCAGAGGATCATTCACAAACATATCGGACCCTCCTTACCAGCTCGACTTCGTCATGCCCGGGATCTGGCCATGGGAGGCCAGTTGACGCAGGGCAATACGGCTCATCTTGAGCTTCCGGTAGAAAGCGCGGGGACGGCCGGTGACTTCGCAGCGGTTACGGATGCGGGTGGGCGAGGAATTCCGCGGAAGCT
>JBKBWB010000378.1:0-1883 GCA_046289215.1 Asticcacaulis sp.
GGGAGGGCTTTAGCAGTGCCCGAAGGGAAAGCGAAGTCAGGAATTTGCAGAAGTTTTGTTTTGCAGGCGAATAACATATTCACCTTGTGCGGAAAATCCGAGCAACACCCGGGCGCGTTCGTCCAACAGATCGCGGGACAGATTGTCGTCGCGCAGATAGGTCACACGGGCTTCCAGATCGCGGCGTTCCGCTTGGACCGCGGCCAGCTCCGCCTTGCGCGCTTCAAGGGTTTTGGCCCGGGCCTCTTCGGTCAGAAGCCCCCGGTCGCCGGTCAAAGCCTGGACGACGAAATAGACCGAAAGGAGAGCCAAAACGATCGTGGGCACGTACGGGCGGACCTTGGCAAACAGCATCAAAACGCCCCTTCTGGACGACATATCTTCACGGTCAAAATGCCGCAATCATGCCTAATAAAAGGTTATCGCCGAGGCCCGCAGCGGGGATAAGCGCGCGCACCCCCACCAAAAAAACGGCGGCCCGAATCGTACGGACCGCCGCCTCTTTGTCTCACGCCACCGGGCCGTTCAGCCCAGTCAGAGCTTATTCGCCGATGTAGCGGATCACGCTGTCGCTAGCGAACACGGCCATATCATCGAGCTCGGCTTCGATCCGCAGAAGCTGGTTGTACTTGGCCAGCCGGTCCGAACGGTCGAGTCTTCGGTCTCGCCCGAGCGGTGGCTCATGACGGTGGTATAGCCCGCGCGGTGGGCCATATCGACGGCGTCCATGGTCTCGGACAGGGTGCCGATTTGGTTGACCTTGATCAGGATCGAGTTGGCGAGGCCTTCGCCGATCCCGGCGGCCAGACGGTCCGGATTGGTCACGAACAGATCGTCGCCAACCAACTGAACCTTGTCGCCCAGACGCTCGGTCAGCAGCGCCCAACCGTCGAAATCGTCCTCAGCACAGCCGTCTTCGATCGAGCAGATCGGGAACTTGTCGCACAGGTCGGCCAGATAATCGACCATACCGGCCTGGTCGAGCACCTTGCCCTCGCCTTCGAGGTGGTACTTGCCATCCTTGAAGAACTCGGTCGAAGCCACATCCAACGCCAGCCAGAAGTCTTCGCCGACCTTGTAACCCGCAGATTCGCCGGCAGCGACGATGAACTTCAGCGCCTCTTCCGCCGAGGCCAGGTTCGGGGCAAAGCCGCCTTCGTCGCCGACGTTGGTGTTGTGACCGGCGGCCTTGAGGGCCTTTTTCAGGTGGTGGAAGATTTCCACGCCCATACGCAGGGATTCGGCAAAGGTTTCGGTCCCGGCCGGAACGATCATGAATTCTTGGATGTCGATCGGGTTGTCGGCATGGGCCCCACCATTGATGATGTTCATCAGCGGCACGGGCAGCAGACGGGCCGACAGGCCGCCGACGTACTTATAGAGCGGCAGGCCCGAAGCTGCCGCAGCGGCCTTGGCCACGGCCAGCGACACGCCGAGGATGGCATTGGCGCCGAGACGGCTCTTGTTCTCGGTGCCGTCGAGGTCGATCAGGATCTGGTCGATGCGGCGCTGATCGCGGGCATCCTGGCCCGACAGGGCGTCATAGATTTCGGTGTTGACGGCTTCCACGGCCTGGCGGACGCCCTTGCCAAGGTAGCGGCTCTCATCGCCATCGCGCTTTTCCACGGCTTCGTGAGCCCCGGTCGAGGCTCCGGACGGCACAGCCGCCCGTCCGAACGACCCGTCTTCCAGGGTCACGTCGACTTCGATGGTCGGGTTCCCCCGGCTGTCGAGAATTTCGCGGGCGGTAATGTCGATAATGTCGGTCATCGGAACCTCTGGGCTGAAAATCCGTACAGCCCATACAGCAGCCCTGCGCATCCGCCTAGTCCGATCACGCCCCTTGTTATTCGCAGATGCAAAAAACAAAACACCCGCAGGCG
>JBKBWB010000379.1:0-1863 GCA_046289215.1 Asticcacaulis sp.
GAGCAGGTGCTGGCGGAAACCGATCCCCCGGCGGACTTCCTGCGTACGGCCCTGACCCTCAAGCGCCGCCGCGTGGCTTGACCCACTCCCGAACGCCCCCCAAGGTGGAGCCTTGCAAGGCGGGTTGCAGGGGGTATCGTTGCGTCACAAAGACCGGGTATCAGATCTGCTCTCTATTTGGACGGCTTGGGGCCTAAGTCTCATTCTGGTCTGGATCGCGATTGCTTTATATCTGGGGCAGTCACTTTTTCACCTCCAGCACTCTCGTGATCTTGTAGCCTTTGGAGCAATCAAAGGTGAGACGTTTGGTGCAAGAGAGGCGTGGCGCTTACTGGCGTCGCAGTGGCTACATGTGAAGTTTCCGCACATGCTATTTAATGCCCTGATTATCGCGGGCGTGGGCATTTATGCAGAGCGAATGACCAGCCGCTTTACTGCGCTCATGATCACTTTGTTGGGCGGCACCCTTGGACAGTATCTGACCGTCCTGACCGAACCTCAGGCTTTTATATCCGGGGCCTCACAAGCCTATTTTGCCCTATGTGGGCTAGGCCTCGTGTTTATTGATCTCCGCGCGGTGCGATGGTGGCTTGCCGTCATCGGAATTATCGTAGGATTTGGTCTAGATCTCTTTGTCAGCGATCATGGCGCGCTTAAAATCGGCCATACGGTGCCCGTGGTGTTTGGCCTTCTTGCTGGGCTGGCCTCAAAGCTGACACGACGCCTCATGATGAGGCCCGGGCTTTAACTCCACCGTTGACGTTCGGCTTGCCTGCGTTTAGCCGGAACCTATGGAAACGCTGCCGAACCAAGTTCTGACTCACCCTGCTCCGATCGCCCTGTCGGGCCTGTCTGAGATTGCTGACCGTTACGACGCCATCCTGTGCGATGTCTGGGGCGTCATCCATAACGGGCGCCACCACTTTCCCGAGGCCTGCGAGGCCCTGATCCGCTTTCAGGAGACCCGGGGGCCGGTTCTGCTCATTTCCAACTCGCCGCGTCCGTCGGCCGATCTTCAGGCTCAGATGCGCGCCCTGTCGGTCCCGGATACGGCTTGGTCAGCGACTGTGTCTTCTGGCGATGCCACCCGCTTTGAGCTTTTGGCCCGTGCACCCGGCAAGGCTTGGGTGATCGGGGATGCCCGCGAGTCCAGCCTCTATGCCGACAGCGGTCTGGACCTGTCCGGCACGCCCGAAGATGCGGACTTCATCAGCTGCACCAGCCCCTACAACGACGAAAGCGATGTGCCGGAAGACTACCGCACCCGTTTCGAGGTTGCGATTGCCCGCAACCTGACCATGATCTGCGCCAATCCCGACCGGATCGTTCAGCGCGGCGACCGCCTTATCCTTTGTGCCGGGGCCCTGGCCGACCTCTATGCCGCCATGGGCGGTCAGGTCATCATGGCGGGCAAGCCGTTTGCGCCGATCTATGAACAAAGCCTCGCGCGTCTGGAGGCCCTCAAGGGCGCACCGATTGCCCGTTCGCGCATCCTGGCCATTGGCGATGGTCTGCCCACCGATATCCTCGGGGCGAATGATCAGGATCTCGATGTCCTGCTGATCACGTCGGGCATCCATGCCGAAGAGGCCACCGGCCCTGATGGCCGCATGGATACAGATCGCGTTCAGGCCATGCTCCATAATGCAAAAGCGAGCGCGACCTATGCCGCGCTCGCCCTGACCTGGTAACGTTCCCGTTTATCGTTCTCGTCTGTCCGTCGTGGGGGCGGACAGGCGGGTCTGTCGTTTCAACGCTTAGTCAAACAAAGCGTCGATATCGTCTTGACTGGCCGGTTTTCCGGGATCTGCCGGCGCATCAAACAGCGAGTCAATATCGGACTGACTGTTCGGTGCGGCTGGC
>JBKBWB010000022.1:0-13597 GCA_046289215.1 Asticcacaulis sp.
TGGCTACATAGGATTGGCTGAGTTCGCTGAACGTCGCTCGCAAGTGGGCCAGTCGGCTGGTTTGCTCTGGCGTAGGAACATGTCCCGCTTCGGTAAAGGCCAAGGCTTCCTTGACCCATTGGGCCCGGGCTTGGGCGGCGGCTACGGCCAGCTGTTGAAACCGATTGATGTCTGTGCGCCCTAGAACCTGAGGCATGACTGCCTGATTGGAGGCGTAGGCCATATAATCAATCTGTTCTAGGTGGCCGCGGAGCTTGCGCTGTTCCTGAGGATCCAGGGTCCGTTCGGGCTCAAAGTGATCGTTGTGGCGTCTGAAGCTTCCGGTCGGGGTCAAAGACATGAGGCCCTCCTGTGGGGCGGTCGTGTACAGCTTTACTGGGACAAGATTGCGCCTCAGAGATTAAAAGGTTCTTGCTGGCTTGACGCAGAGCAATTGGCTTGTCTGTCTGACTTTATCTGCTAATCGGTAGCGCCCATTCAGGATGAGACAGCGAACACGATGCGTATTGTTGCCGGGCGATTTAAAGGAAAGCTGTTGACGGCCCCGGAGGGTGAGACGACCCGGCCAACGTCAGACCGCGCCCGGCAAGCGATCTTTAATATCCTGGAACATGCGGCCTGGGCCCCTCGTCTGGAAGGGGTTCGCGTTATGGATATGTTTGCTGGATCTGGGGCTCTGGGGTTTGAAGCCTTGTCGCGGGGGGCGGCGTTCTGCCTGTTCGTCGAGACGGATGCAGAGGCCAGGGGGGTGATCCGACAGAATGCCGAAGCGATGGCCTTGTTCGGCAACACCCGGATACACCGGCGCGATGCCACCGACCTCGGGGTTCGCCCGGGATCCGCTGGTGAGGCGTTTGATCTGGTGTTTCTGGATCCCCCCTACGGTCAGGGGCTTGGGGACCGGGCGATGGCCCGTTTGATTGAGGGGCAATGGGTCTCAGAAAACGCCATCGCCGTTTTTGAACGCGCCCGCGATGAAGCTGAACCCGTTTGCGAGGGGTGGGTCACCCTGGATGAGCGCGAGTACGGTGCTGCGCGGGTCTGGTTTCTTCAGCGCCAAGGCTGAAGGGCGGGCGAGACGCTATATTAAATGACTGAAAGTCATTTTTCAGGGTTAATCCCCGGGGGTTACGTCAAACTATCGCGTTTGTGTCACAGGTCCGACAAAAAAAGGCCTTAATAAAGGGTTGACGCGCGCTTCCTTTCGCAGAACTCTGGTTGCCAGAACAGCGAGGGCGGGGTGACGCTTGGTCACTTTATAAGCCCTCCATCCGGGAGTGGACGGATATGCAACAGAGTACAGACGAACGGCGTGGAACAGGCGCGATCCATAAGCGCGGCGTAAAGGCAGCCGTAAAGGTTCTGTTGCTGGCGGGGATCAGTCTTCAAGTCTGGTTTGGAATTTTGGGGATCAGCCTTTTGGTCCTGCAGATGGCTCGTAGCTGAGCCTAGATTTAAAGACTTTTTAGTCTCTGTGAACCGGGCGTTAACCACGCAAGGGCAAGATGATCTGGTCAGATCCCCTGTCCGCTGTGTTGAGATGTCCCTATGAATGCCGTCGTGAATCTGGACCGCCATTCGGACCTAGCGAACGAAGCCAGCGGGGAAATGACGGCTTCACAGCTTGAAGCTTTGCGAGCACCGGCCAAGCCGCCCCGCTCCAGAGCGTTGCTGATGAAGCGTCTTGCTGATGTCGTCTGTTTGCCGGAGACGCGGGTTACCGTATTCGAGCGTGCCGTGATTGCGGATTTGCTCGTGGAAATGCTGCGCGAGGCTGAGCCCCTTGAACGTGAGCGGGTCGCTCGGCGGATCAGTAGCCTGAATGAGATCCCAAATTGTCTTGTCCGATTGTTCAGCCGAGATGATGTCACGATTGCCCGCTGGCTTCTAACCGAGGCTAAGGGTTTAAGTGATGCGGACCTGTTTGCCTGCATTCGCGACGGGCGACCTGAGCACCGACTTATGATTGCTCAGAGAGAGCATGTTTCAGAGATTATTTCCGAAGTGCTGGTTGAGCGCCAGGAACCGGTTGTGATGCGCGCGCTTTTGGCCAATCGTGGAGCAAAGCTTTCCCAGCCAACAGTTGAAACGCTCGTGGCGGCCAGTAGGCAAATTCCTGAATTAATTCAGATGTTGCTTAAGCGACCTGAGCTTCGTCCTTCTTCAGCCTATGTGATGTTCTGGTGGTCGCCCTCTGAGGCTCGGGTCAGCTTGCTTACTCGTTTTGCGGTCACGCGTGAACTGATGCAGGATGCGGCTGGGGATGTGTTTGCCATCGCTGCTAGCGAAGGCTGGTCTGACGCTTTGTCGCGTAAGGCGCTTCAGTTTATCGAGCGGCGCCAACGCAATCGAGAAGCCATAAAGAAGAGCCCATACGACAGTCTGGACCATGCCATTGCTGCGGGTGAGATGCGCATGACGCGGACGATCGCAGAGGAAATTTCCTACCTTGCGGGGATCAAGCCCTCAACAGGCACCAAAATTATGCTGGATCGGGGCGGTGAGGGTGTCGCCGTTATGTGTAAAGCAACGGGTTTGCCCAAGAAAAGTCTGCGTCAACTCTGGCGAGGCCTGCGACGTCCGGAACAACTCGCAGACGGGTCGCCCCATCCCGATCTCGAGCGCGTGCTGATGATCTATGACATGCTAGCCCCGGATCGGGCGCAGACGGTTCTGAGATATTGGAACTGGGCTTTGTCTTCGGCTTTGACTTCTGTGATTCAACAGGCCATTCGGACTGGCGAATCTATCGATATTGATGAGTTTTCAGTGCCGCAAAAAGCGGCACTGTTGGCGTTTGCCACAGATTACAGGGATGGGCAGATCTGATTGATCATGCCCCTGCGGATTTTTTGTGCAGATTTTATATATCGTCGATATTTCCTTGGGCTCTTGAGCGTTGCCGGGCCTATGAGACTTTGTGATATCCAAGGTGTGGTATATGCGCAAATAGGGTGTATTTAATGCGCAACATTTTTCCTTGTAATGTCGCGTTAAAATCGCATTCTCCCTGCATAGCCTATGAAATAATGCCGTTGATATTTTTGGCTTGCGCGGTACAGCCAAAAATGTGACCTCAATGGGACTGAAGTCATGAACTGATTTTTATGAATACGAGGCCGATACTCAATTAAATCGGACTAATCCTGATTTCTTTGTTGTGAAGTGAAATGGTTTTTGTATAAGTGTCGCAGGGCGCGGTGATTCATCCTGCTCGCTTGCGCACATCCACAAAAGGATATGATAAATGGAAGATAAATCTCAAGCCATTGATATGGCCGCAGACATTGTTTCTGCCTATGTTGGCAACAATACCGTTCCTGCCAGCGAACTCCCGGCTCTGATTCAGAGCGTTTTCTATGCTCTGACCTCGATTTCAAGTGGTGAAGAAACCAAGGAAGTTGCTCCGAAGGAGCCGGCAATTCCGGTCAAGAAGTCCATCACTGCGGACTATATCATCTGCCTTGAGGATGGTCGCAAGTTTAAGTCGCTGAAGCGTCATCTGCGCACGAAGTACAACATGAGCCCGGAAGAGTACCGCGCGAAGTGGGGCCTGCCGAAAGATTACCCGATGGTTGCTCCGAATTATGCCAAGGCCCGTTCGGACCTGGCTAAGCAGATGGGTCTCGGTCAGGGTGGCCGCCAGGCCAGCCGCGGGCGCTAAGCGCCGCAACCGAGAGGCCTTTCGGGCTTCAGAAATTCAGGCGCATGTCAGTTCTGGCATGCGCCTTTTTCATGACCATTGCCATGACGCCTGACCGATTAAAACGCCCCGTTAACCCTTTTACGCTTGCCAGGGAATCAAGGGTTAAGTGATTATGAATCGTAGTGATTCGAACGGGTTGGCGGGTTTTTAATGACGGGCCAGATGGCGGCCATGATGGCCGCGATCAAAGCACACGAGACGTTATTTCGGTACTGGCGAAGTCTGCGCCAGGAGGGCCGTCTGCCGTCACGTGCGCAGTTGGATCCATCGGCCTTCCGGAACCTCTTGCCCCAGATCAGCCTTGTGGATGTGTCGGGCGATCCACTTGATCCAGTCTGTCTGAAGCAGCGTTTGGCCGGCACGGGTTTTTATCCGGCCTATGGGCGCGAGATCACGGGTCGCACGTTTGCGGAAATTTATCCCCCCGCCGCGTCAGCCTATTGGTGCGAGGAACTTGCATTTGTAGTGCGGACTCAAAAGCCATCGGTCGGCCTGCATAATATGGCTTGGCGCGGACTACCGGGTCTTTCGCTTTTCTGGCTGCGTCTTCCCTTGTCAACCGACGGTAAAAATGTCGATGTTATCCTTGGGCATGATGCATTTATTGGTGAACTGCGTTTGCCGAATAGCGGTATACGCGCGGCCTGATCGGTAATTACTGTCATACCGCTTTGTATGGCGCATTTAATTTGAAAGAATAATTGTATTCATTGCGCTTAAAGCTGTCTTCTAATCAGACTATATTCGGCATGCTATCCGGTCGGATGTATGATGGATACGTTTGAAAGCGTCTCATGGGTGAAGTTTATCCCCGCGCGCCCATAGCGCGATTATCTTCTTGATGGCGGCTGCCAGCCGTTAAACAAGAGGGGATAGTAAGATGTCTTTGCATCAGGTTTTTTTTGAACCGGATACCCAAGAGCGGGACCTCGATGTACGGAAGGCCGCCTTTGTCATTGCGCTTGTGGGCATGGCAATGGGTATTCCCGTGCGCGATATTGCGTCCGAACGCCGAAACCATGCGCCCGCGGCACGGGCTCGCCAGACCGCCATGTACCTCGCGTGCATCACCTATCAATGGCCCATGAGCCGGATTGCACGGGCTTTTGACAGGGATCGAACAACCGTCGGCTATGCTTGCCGCCTGATCGAGGACCTAAGGGATGATCCGAACTTTGATGCTCTGGTCGATTCGCTTGAACGCTGTCTAAAAGCTGCGCCCGAGCCCAAGTCAAAGCCACATTCAAACATCGCTTAAACTCGGTTTACTGAGCTGGTTTCGGCTTTTAGTCTCGCCATCATGGACATAAGTCCATTGGTCCTTTGCGAACTCAAGGCTTCACTGAGGCCCAGTCGTTTAAGGGCCTTAGGTAAATCAAAACTGGCCACATCTTCATAACGTGCGCCATTGAGAAGGTGGATCAGTACGGCCACAAGGCCTTTGACAATATGGGCATCGGAGTCCCCCCTGAAAGACAAGGTTCCCTGACCGCCCTTGTTAACTATAAGCCACACTTGGCTGGCGCAGCCTTGCACCTTGTTCTGGTCAATGTACTCATCTTCACTCAGACGCGGTAGGGTGCGGCCCAAATCGATGATGTACTTATACCGCTCTTCCCAGTCCCCGAGAAACTCGAGCGTTTCCGCCAAATCCTCCAGTGCTTCCAAAGGAGAACGGGGTGATGATGGTGCGTCTTTGGAAATCATGGCCCCGACATAAGCGCCCATACCTGTGAAGGCAAGCGCAGTGGGTAAGATGACGGGGTATCTCAGGCTCGCCTGAGACGTGCGTATGGTCGCTTTTGTCCATGACTGGCGTATGTGTCATTCTGAAGCTAGGCTCTGTTTTATGACGACTGTGTCTGAGAGTTCCGAATCTGCGCGCTTGCGCCCCTTGGACGGCCCGGCCACAGTGCTGCCTGGCGCTGCAGGTGACGCCTTGCCTGAAGCTTCTACAGCACCGTCAAGTCCGCCCCTTTCAGACGCCAGTCTTTTGCGTGCGCGGTTGACGGCCGTTGTATGGCACCTGGGCTGGTCGACGTTGGTCATGGCGGGCTTGATTGGCTTTGCCCTGGTGCAAGCCCCCCTTGGGATCATTGTCGCGCTGGCATTCATGTTTCTTCCCGGCGTTATGGCGCTTGGCCTTCTGGCGCGGGACGACGAACCAGTGCGCCTTGGCTTGCTAGGGGGATGGGCAATTGCATCCGTCGCGGCCACGGCGCTAACAGGCGGTGTGAGTGGCCCTCTTGCGGGCTGGATTCTAGCCCCGCTGGTCGCAGCCCTGGCGTTAAACCAGCGGCGGATGATGTCTTTTGGAGCCGCCCTGTCAGTTTTTGCGTTGGGGTTGGGCATCATTTTACCGGCTTTGGGACTGATCGAAGCCCCTGCCGAGCGGTTCCGCACTTCGCTTGGGGCCCTGTCGATGCTGACCCTGACACTGGGAACCGCCGTGGCGCTGATGCCCGCGCTTCGCGTGCGTATGCGCCGAGCCGAAGACGCTGAAGATAGTCAGCAAAAGATGTTGCGTCTGCTGACGGAGCAACCCGACCTGATTGTGGCGCTGGATGAAGAGGGCCGTGTGCTTTCCGCCTATGGGGCTGTTCCGTCAGGACTCAATTTGGCCCAGCTCCAGGATCAGGGACTCTTGCAGTGCGCCCATGGTCAAGACCGCTTTAGGGTTCGGGATCATCTACGTCTTGCCAGCCTTGAAGGGGAAAGCCGCTTTGGCTTTGTGCCCTATGCAGCGCTGGACCGCTTTGTCGGCGTGCATGTCCGTAAAGCCAGTGACGGCCGATTGGTCGCGGTATTGCGAGATGACACACTCGTGCATGCGCGAGAGATGGCGCTCGAAGCGGCGCGGGCCGAGGCCGAG
This sequence comes from Asticcacaulis sp., assembly GCA_046289215.1. Classification (GTDB taxonomy): domain Bacteria; phylum Pseudomonadota; class Alphaproteobacteria; order Caulobacterales; family Caulobacteraceae; genus Asticcacaulis. Next base: position 6,579 of record JBKBWB010000022.1, read on the forward strand.
AGCCTCAATCTCAGCAAGTCGCGCTTCTTGGCTAATATGAGTCATGAGCTCCGTACGCCGCTGAATGCGGTCATCGGTTTTTCTGACATAATGCGCCAGCGGCTGTTCGGACCACTGTCCGACAAGTATGCGGACTATTCGCAATCGATCTGGGAATCCGGCCAGCATGTGCTGGACCTCATCAACGACGTCCTCGACATGGCCAAGATCGAAGCTCGCCGCTACGAATTGTCCCGCGAGACGTTCGATGCCCGCGAGCCGGTGTCAGCGGCCATGAAATTGTTGCAAGTCCAGGCTCATGAGGCGGGGCTGGATCTTCGCGCCGTTCTGCCTCAGACCAATCTGATTGTCCTCGCCGACAAGCGAGCCTTGAAGCAGATAACACTCAATCTTTTGTCCAATGCGATCAAGTTCACTCCGGCGGGTGGCAGTGTCAGCGTCTCGGTCTTGGCTCGTGACCCGTGGCTGGAACTGGCTGTGTCTGATACTGGCGTCGGGATTTCTCCCGAAGATGTAGCTCGGCTTGGCAAACCTTACGAGCAAGCCGGGGGGCTGGCACAAAAGGCCTTGGGAACCGGCCTTGGTCTGTCTCTGGTTCGGGCGTTGGCCAATCTGCATGGTGGGGACATGATCCTTGAAAGCACGCTCGGCCAGGGGACCACAGTGACCGTACGCATTCCCTTGATGCCCGAAGATCAGCTAGAAATGCCGCTTGTCCCGCCAGTGACCGCTTAATCAGCCAAACATCCCGCGTTCAGACCGGGTTCAGCTAGGCTCAGCTAAACCCCTGTGGTAGTTAAGGTTGACCAAGAGGGCGGCAAAAAGCGTTAACCGTTTTCCGCCTTAGGTCGGCCTGAATTCATTGATATTGATCAGCGTAATTGCATTACGCAGTGTGATCTTGGAGCGTGGAATGACAACCCGACTGATAACCTTCATGCGAGGGGCTGGTGGCCTCAAGGTTCAGGTTCTGGCGCTCGTGAGTGCAGCCCTGACATCGGCTTGCACGCCAACGATCAATGTCAATGTCAAGCCGATCACGATCTATGCTAAGCTGGATGCGGAAATTCGCGTCAAGCTCGACAAGGAAGTGACCGACCTGATCAAACAAAATCCCAATCTTTTCTAGGGAGGAGCTGAGATGACCCGTAACTTGCAATTGACCTTTTCTCTGCGTCCAGCCCTGTTGAGCTTGGGCCTGTTACTGGCGGGCGGTGCCGCTGTGACGCTCAGCGCGCCGGTTGAGGCGCTGGCTCAGGCGACAACGGCCAAGGCCCGCGTCGATGCAGCCAAGGCTGAAGGGCTTGTTGGAGAGCAGGCCGACGGTTTCCTCGGCTTTGTTCAACCCTCCAAGGATGCCGCCCTGCTATCCGCCGTGACGGAAATTAACGCGGGTCGCGCCCAGCTTTATCGTGAAGCCGCCGCTCGAACAGGTGCGGATCCTGCCGCTGCTGGTGAGGCTGCATTCCGCACCACGGTGTTTGAGCGCATCAAAGCCGGTGAATATTATCGTAATTCAGAAGGTCGCTGGGTTCGCAAATAAGCCGGATCCTTGACTTCGAAATAAGGCCGGGGCCGTAACGCTCCGGCTTTTTTTTGTCTTAACCTCAAGAAAACAGGCTTAACGGCCTGATAAGAGTCCTTAGGGCATGCAGGTTGCAACCGGGGCATGCCCCCGCATCGTGTGATGCAATCTGACACAGGGCTGTCTGGCCCACCCGGAGGATCCATGCCGCCCGTTGATATCCGCCCGCTGACCTCGCTTCGGATCTTTGCGGCCTTCTGGGTGGTGTTGTTCCACTACTGGCCCAAGCTTGACATCAGTTTTGTGCCGCAGTTTGTCGCCAAGGGGTACCTTGGGGTAGAGCTCTTTTTCGTGTTGTCGGGATTTATCCTGTCACACGTTTATCTTGAGGCCAGCGGAAACGGGTATCTCAACTATCGAAGCTTTATGATTGCCCGGTTTGCGCGGGTTTATCCGCTGCATCTGGCCACGCTCATCGGTGTCGGGGCTCTGGCGATTGGAGCCGGTCTGGCTGGATTTCAAATCGACAAGGCCATCCTGTCCTGGGAGTCGCTGCCGGCCAATCTGCTGATGGTGCATGCTTGGGGGTTTGCGCCCGAAGCGGGCTGGAACCATCCGTCTTGGTCGATCTCGGCGGAGTGGTTCGCCTATCTGGCCTTTCCATTATTCGCCGCTGTGGCATGGCCCCTGCGTCACCGGCCCTATGTCGCGATTGCCGGGGCTATAGTCCTCTTGGCGGCAACTTATTTTGTTTTCCAGCGCCTGATGGGTTTCCCGCTCACACTCGCGACGATCCAATGGGGCGCATTGCGGATTGTTCCGCCGTTTGCCCTGGGGTGTGCGCTCTATCTGGCGTATCAGAAAGGGGCATTCTCGAGCTTGTTGAGTTCGCTGATCGGAGTGGCCGTTGCAGGGCTCGTGATCGTGTTTGCCTCAAGCTACATGATGCCGGATGCTCTGATCGTCGTCGCAGGCGGGCTGCTGATTCTGTCGCTAGCTGGGTTAGGGCGGTTCCCGGGCGGGGTGATGTCAAGCGCACCGATGGTATGGCTCGGCGAGGTTTCCTATGCTGTCTATATGGTATGTGTGCCGTGGAAGCTGTTATATTTCAATGCGATGACTAAATTTCTTAAGCTGCCCGGTGAAGCCTTGCCGCTGATCTGGTGGATTCCGGGGCTTTTGATGGTGATCCCAATTGCCGCAGTTGGGCATCATCTCATTGAAAAGCCTTGCCGTTTTGCAATTCGGCAATGGTCAGAGTCGCTGGAAAAGGGAAAATAACGTCCGGACACAGCGATAAAAGCTTTGTCAACGCGTTGTTGTTATGTATCAAGGTCTGAACGATAACAGACTTTGGACGGTTCTGCGTGCTGAAAAAGATCGCTGCAGCAACAATGGCACTGTACGTTGGCTTTTTTGCCACAGGCGCCCTGGCTCAAACCGCAACAAAAAATTCGGGATGGCAGTGCGTCACCTTTGCTCGTTCGCTGACAGGCTTTCAGATCTTTGGCGATGCCTGGACCTGGTGGGAAAAAGCGAGCGGCAAGTACCAAAAGGGTAATGCACCGGCTGCTGGATCCGTGTTGGTGTTTCGCCCCACCGGGAAGATGTCGCGTGGTCACGTGGCCGTGGTCAGCCAGGTGTTGACGGATCGTGTCATTCAGATCACTCACGCCAACTGGTCCCCTATGGGCGGGCGCCGCGGTCAGGTTGAGGAAAATGTGACGGTGATCGACGTATCTCCGCGCGGCGACTGGAGCCAGGTGCGCGTTTGGTTTGCCCCGATCAAGGATCTCGGCACCACGGTCTATCCGACCTATGGTTTTATCTATGACTCGGTCAAATCCGGCACCGAAAAGACGGTCCGTAATGGCATCGATACCCTGATCGCCTCTGGCAAGGTCAAATGGACCGCCGAAGAGCTGGCGATGATGGAACCGGAAGACAACAAGAGCAACTAAGCGCTTGTCGGTAGCCGATCCGCGCGGTTTCTTATCCGTGTGGTTTCAAGACATCTAAAAACGCGCTAAGCCCGATGGGTCTGGCGCGTTTTTTATTTGAGCCGACAGGAGGGGCGTATGCTGAAGATCTTTCGGGCCGGAGCGCCGGGATTTGAAACCGTCGAGTCTCCGGCAGCGTCCTGGATTATGCCGCACGATACGGTCTGGATCGAGCTGATCAGCCCAGACCGGAACGAAGAGCTGTGTGTCGAACAGGCGCTGGGCGTGCTGTTGCCGACCCGCGAGGAAATGGCCGAGATCGAGGCCTCCAGTCGACTTTATCAAGAAGACGGCGCCACCTTTATGACCGCCAATGTGCTTTATACTGCGGACGGTGAGCGGCTGACGGCGGGGCCAGTGACCTTTGTGCTCTGCGGTGAACGGTTGGTGACCATCCGCTATTTCGAGCCCCGAGCCTTTAACATGTTCATCGCCCAGGCCTCGCGCCAGCCGAGCCTGTGTCCGACCGGGGCCCAGACCCTTCTGAATCTGGTGGATGCGATTGTCGACCGGACCGCCGATCTGCTGGAAAAAACCGCCCAGGAGGTCGAACAGATCTCGACGGCGATCTTTACCCGCAAGCGCACCACCCGTTTTGACGAGGTGCTGAGCCAGCTTGGTCGTGCTCAGAATGATAACGCCAAGATTCGGGACTCGCTGGTGTCGCTAGCGCGCCTAATCAGCTTTGCCGGCCTTGATGACTCCATTGGCGAGGTCAAGGACACCCGTGATTATCTCAAGACCCTCGGGCGGGACGTCCAGTCACTGACCGATCATGCCTCGTACGTTTCGGGCAATGTGACCTTTCTGCTTGATGCAGCGCTGGGGCTGATCAATATCGAGCAAAACAGCATCATCAAGATTTTCTCGGTGGCGGCTGTGGCGTTCCTGCCGCCCACTCTGATTGCGTCGGTCTATGGTATGAATTTCCACCATATGCCCGAGCTCAGCCAGCCCTGGGGCTACCCGCTGGCTGTGGGGCTGATGGTGCTGTCTGCCGTTGTGCCCTTATGGTGGTTCCGTACGCGCGGCTGGCTTTAAGTTTCGTCTTCAGTCCAAAGGCATCACGGACACTCGACTGGCGTTCTTGGGCGAACCTAATTAGGAACGAGTCGGGCTGGATGCGCCCGGATTGACACGGAGGCTGTGATGACCGTTGGGGCAGGGGATTCATTGTCCGATTACGGCATTCCAGTTTGGCGTGGGGCGGTAAATGCCTGGGACTGTGACACCATGGGTCACATGAACATGCGCCATTATCTCGCGATTGCCCGGCGGGGTCTGGCGGTCCTGGCCCAGTCACTTGGACTGGGGGCCGTGTTCGAGCCCGGGGCCAGCGCAACGCTGCGACTGATTGATCAAACCGTACGCTATGTTGGCGAAGCCCATGATGGCGATGCCTTGCATCTACAGGCTGCTATTGAAGCGGTTGGCGAGACGGACATGACCGTAATCCAGGTCTTGCTTCATAGTGCTTCGGGGCGGCCGAGTGCGATCTTGCGGTCCCGCATTCGGCATGTGACGGCCCGCGATGACCGCGCTTTTGCCTGGTCCGCCCGTGTGCGGCAAAAAGCCGAAGCCTTGATCCGGCCTGTCCCGTCACTTATGGCGCTTAAAAGCTTGGTCCTTAGTCCACCGCTTCTGAATGGCAGCATTGATGTGGCAGAGGCCATGGCGATGCAGTCAACCGGACTGAGTATCATGGAGCCCATAGATTGTGACCCTTTTGGCTGGGTTCGCGCCGATGCCTTCATGGGATGGGCTTCAGATGCCGGCTCTCAGATTTTTAATCCCTGGCACCAACGACATGCCGCCGAAACGGGTCAAGTGGCGCTCGGGCGGGTCATGCTTGAGGGACATCTTGTCTTTGGACGCCCTGCCTTTGCCGGTCAGGTGTTTGACTTGCGATCGGGCCTGTCTTCTGTGACCGACAAAGTCGAAACACGGATTGACTGGTTTCTTGATCCCGCAGGTGGGGCGCCGTTTGCTGTGATGGCCGGCGTGTTCGCGAGTTTTGATTTGTCGGCGCGCAAAATCACACCACTGCCTGACCCCTATCGGGCGGAGATGCGCCAAAGCGTCATACCGAATCTTTGGCTTTGAGGTCTGTCAGGCGACATTGAGCATCGGTTCTGCGGTGTAGCCGACTACATCCACCATTTCGGCATCTTCAAACAGGCAGTCGTGGGTCAGACAGTCCGTAAGGTCCGTCTCAATCAGGCGTGCCCGGATCAGGCTGGCCCCGCGCAAGTCCGCATGGCGCAAGATCGCGCGGGTCAGGTCTGCGCGCATCATCCGGTCCGCGGTAATGGGCAGGGGGCCAAACTTAGCCTCGCGAAGGTCAGCCTTGTTCAACAAGGTTCCACTCAATCGGGCTCCACGCAGATCTGCACCGCGCAAATTGACAGAGCGCAAATCTGCACCGCTCAGATTGGCGCCTTGCAGATGCGCGCCGGACAGGTCCATGCCGTAGAAGATGCTGTTTGCCGCATTGAGGGCTGTCAGTACCCGGCCCTTGAGCTTGCGGACCGGCCGGAAATCCAGTCCGGTTGCCTGAGCGGTCTCTCCATCCTGGCCACCGGTTCGGCACCAGCGCTCGTGGGCATCTATGACCTCGTCGAGCGGACGTTCGTCGATGAACACCGTCTCTGGCGGGCTTTGCAGGGTGTCGCTGAGGTCTGCGTTTTGGGTCTGGGCGCTGCGGACATTGGCGCCACAAAGGACGGCGCGCTTGAGAGAGGCTCCGGTCAGATCGGTGTTGCTCAACTCTGCTCCCGACAGGTCCGCGCCATCGAGCGTAGCTTTACGCATCTTGGCATTGCTCAGCACAGCGTGGGTCAGGTTGGCATCACGAAAATCGGTTGAAACGGCCAAGGTGCCACTCATCTGGGCCCCCCGAAGATCTGCGCCGCTTAGGATTGCGAAGTCCAGTTCCCCTGGACGTTTTTCGTGCTTCATCAGCCGATAGCCCTGGGCTGAATCCTTGAAGGCAATCATGCCCTCACGCAGGTCACATCCTGCGAGCTTGGCCCCGGACAGATTGGCCCCGCGCAGGCAAGCGCCGCGCAAGTCGGCCCGTTCAAGGATTGCGCCTCGCAGGTCTGCTTCGCGAATGTCGGCACCGTATAGATTTGCGCGCGTCAGATTGGTGCCTTTCAAGCAGGCGCCATTAAGGCGGACTCCTGTCATGGTGGCGTCCGTCAGGTCCAAGCCATCCAACTGGGCGTGAGACAGATCGATATAAGATAGGTTCGCGCGCTGGCCACCGGCGCGGCCACTGAGATAGCGGACATGAGCATCCAGCATATCTTTCAGTGTGCGAGGATCCAGTTTTTGAATGGAAGCGACCATAGCGGGCATTTGTCTCGTTGTGTTCACACGACGATAGGACAGGGCTCTTAAGAAACGATTGATCTGGGGTTGTATTCCCAAGGATAACTTAAAAAGCTTCAGAAAATCCGAAAGTTAGCCATTGAAAAAAATGCAATCGATTT
>JBKBWB010000380.1:0-1855 GCA_046289215.1 Asticcacaulis sp.
GTGTCCCCCCGCCGATGATGTCGGCGGCTGTGCGACCGTGGCGGAACTGGTAGACGCGCCGGACTTAAAATCCGTTGCCCATAGGGCGTGGGGGTTCGATTCCCCCCGGTCGTACCACAGGCTGAATTTAGTCCCGAGCCTCAGCATGAAATCTTTGTAATGCAGGGGGCTTGGGCGCACGGATGTGCCGGGGTGAGGCGGGAAATGCCGGGTTTGTGCGAAAAAACGGCGATTTTGCGGCAAAATTTTAGCGGTTGTGAAGATTGTCCCATCACAAGAGCGGGGACAGGCTTGTCCGCAAGGGGGCGGGCCGCATAAGCTTTATTCTATAACAGCATGGAGGCTTCCCGGTGAAACGGCATATTCTGGCAACGACGGCCCTGACCCTGGCTCTGATGAGCGCGGTTCCGGCTCTGGCCGCTGAGGGCATGTGGCTGCCCAATCAAACCAAGGGCATTGCGCCGGCTCTTAAAGAGGCCGGTCTGAAGCTCGACACCACTGAGCTGGGCAATCTTCAGGTCGCCCCGTTCAACGCTATTGTGTCGCTGGGCGGATGCTCGGCGGCGTTCTTGAGCCCCGAAGGCCTGGTGGCGACCAACCACCACTGTGTCTATGGCTCGATCCAGTACAATTCCAAGCCGGGTCAGGACTATCTGACCGATGGCTTCCTGGCCAAGGCCAAGAGCGATGAAGTGCCGGCCGCACCGGGCAGCCGCATCTTTGTCATCGAAGACTTGCGCGATGTGACCGCCGAGATGAACAAGGGCCTTAAGGCCAAGATGACCGGTCTGCAGCGTTTTGAAGCCATGGAAGCCAACCGCAAGGGTCTGGTGGACGCGTGCGAAAAGCAGCCGAACCGTCGCTGTGACGTGCGCGCCTATTTCGGCGGCGCTGTCTATTACCTGCAACAACAGCTTGAAATCAAAGACGTGCGTCTGGTCTATGCCCCGGCGGGCGGGATCGGCAACTATGGCGGCGAGACCGATAACTGGCAGTGGCCGCGCCACACCGGCGACTTTGGCTTCTATCGCGCCTATGTCAGCCCGACCGGCGAGTCGGCAGAGTTCTCCAAGGACAACGTCCCCTATAAGCCCAAGGCCTGGCTGACAATTGCCAAGGAACCGCTGCGCGAGAACGACTATGTGATGGTGGCCGGGTTCCCGGGCACGACCTCGCGTCTGGTGACCGCGGCCGAAGCCAAGTTCAACTTCGAAAAGGTCTATCCGCTGAACCAGCGCCTGCTGGCGGAATATTCGGACGCCATCATGAAGGCGACCCAAGGCGATCAGGCCGCCCAGATCAAATATGCCTCGATCCTCAAGGGCTCGGATAACTACAAAAAGAAGCTGCTGGGCGAAATGGCCGGGGCTGATGCGATCAATCTGGCCGCAGTCAAGGACGCCGAGGAGGCCGCGTTCCGGGCCTGGGTCAAGGCCGATCCCAAGCGCGAAAAGCAATATGCCGCGGATATCGCCGCGCTGGATGCCCTGATTGCGGATGGTCAGACCCGTACCCTGGCCAATATGAAAAAGGGCCTGTTGAACCGCTCGCAGCTGCTGGGCAATGCCCGGACCCTCTATCGATGGGCCAAGGAGCAGGCCAAGCCGGAAGACAAGCGCGAAGCCGGTTTCCGTCCCAAGGACCGTTCGGGTGTCGTGGCCCGTCTGGCGGCTATGGAGCGTCGCTTTGATGCCAAGGTCGACCGCGTGCTGTTCGAACAGGCGCTGGCGGAATACAACACGCTTGCGGCGGATCAACGTGACGCGGCCTTTGAAGCCAAGCTGAAAGAGCTGGGGGTTGATCGCCTCTACGCCGAAACCAAACTGACCGATTCTAAAGCCCGGGCGGCCTTGCT
>JBKBWB010000381.1:0-1853 GCA_046289215.1 Asticcacaulis sp.
AGCGGAACTCGTCTTCGAGGGCCGCCAAGCGTTCGGCCTGATCCTCGGCGATCAGCGCATTAATCACAGCCCCCAGATCCCCTTCCATAATCTGGGGCAGATTATAAAGCGTCAGGTTGATTCGGTGGTCCGTTACCCGGGCCTGTGGGTAGTTATAGGTGCGGATCCGCTCGGAGCGGTCCCCTGACCCCACCTGAGATTTGCGCGCATCCGAACGCGCCGTATCCAGCGCCTGACGCTGCATGTCGTAAAGCCGAGCCTTAAGGTTGCGCATGGCAATGGCCCGGTTCTGGTGCTGTGACTTTTCAGAAGAGGTCACGACGATGCCGGTCGGCAAGTGGGTAATCCGCACCGCAGAATCGGTCTTGTTGACGTGCTGTCCTCCGGCGCCGGACGAGCGATAGGTATCGATGCGCAGATCCTGATCGCGGATCTCGATTTCCACATCTTCCGCTTCGGGCAAGACAGCGACCGTGGCCGCTGACGTATGGATCCGCCCTCCGGCTTCCGTTGCTGGAACCCGCTGGACCCGATGAACGCCCGATTCGAATTTCAGCTGACCGAACACGCCATGGCCCGTAATGGAGGCAATGATTTCTTTATAACCTCCCACTTCGCCCTCAGAGACGCTGTCGATCTCAACCTTCCAGCCTTGGGACTGAGCATAGCGTTGGTACATCCGGAACAGATCCCCGGCGAACAAAGCCGCTTCATCTCCCCCCGTCCCGGCCCGCACTTCAAGAATGGCCGAAGCGTGTTCATCCTTGTCTTTGGGGGCCAGCAGCAGGGCCACTCCGCGCTCCAGATCGGGCAAGGCGGCCTTATGGGCTTCAAACTCTTCGCGGGCCAGCGCAGCCATCTCAGCATCCCCGGCGCTGAGCATCTCCTGCAGATCATCCATGTCTGCCCGAACCCGAATGAGACGGGTCACCGCCTCGGCCACAGGCTTCAGTTCTGCATGTTCACGCGACAGGCGTACGATCTCAGCGCCCTCGGTCGCCGCGCCCATTCGGGCCTCGACCTGATGAAAGCGGTCCAGAACTTGATCCAGCTTGGCCTGTGGCAGATGCAAAACAGTCTCCCGGCGTTTAAAATTACAGAAAATCAGCAGACCGGCGGGAATACACGTCCAAAGCCGCCGCAACAAGGCCACAGGCCGAGGGAAAACGACCGGACTGCCGTGATTGTTATTCCCCGTGATTAGGGGATCAGACCCATTCAGTTTAGCCTGATCAAGCCATTGCGTTAGAATCTGTCGCTTTGCGCGAAATCAAGACCTCGTTAAAGGGGATTTAGGTGCCAAGGGCTGTTTGTGCACCAGTGCAGAATCTGGAGTCAGCTTTTGGACGGAATTGATACTTTTGTTTTGTTCCTGCTTGTCGGACTGCTGGCGCAAATCGTTGATGGCGCCTTGGGTATGGCTTATGGCGTGACGTCTTCGTCTGTCCTGATCGCTTTGGGCGTCCCTCCGGCGGCTGCGTCGGCCAGCGTCCATGTCGCCGAGGTGTTTACGACGGGGGCTTCCGGACTGTCCCACGCCGCCCACAAAAACGTCAAATGGCGCTTGTTCTTTCCCCTTGTGATCGGTGGTGTGCTTGGCGGCGTTGCCGGGGCCTATTTGCTGACAGGGATCGACGGGAAAATCATTAAGCCGTTTATCGTCGCCTATCTCGGGATCATGGGCTTTTACATCCTCTACCGGGGGCTGAAAGGCATTATTCCCGCCCGCTTTGCCTCGCGCTGGGCTGGCCCCCTAGGTCTGGTCGGCGGTTTTTTTGATGCCGTCGGCGGTGGCGGTTGGGGACCGACCGTGACCTCGACCATGGTTGGTGCCGGTCTTGAACCACGCAAAG
>JBKBWB010000023.1:0-13525 GCA_046289215.1 Asticcacaulis sp.
ATGAAGATCGAGCCCGCGAAGAACATCACGCCGAACAGCAGCACAAGGCCCTTATGCTTCAGCCCCCAGGCCAGGGCGCTGAGATAGCCAGACATCCAAAAAGGATCGCCGTGTTCTTTGCCTTGATCGGCCTTGAGCAGATAGGCCCCCATCAGAGGGGTAATGGTTCGGGCCACCACCAGTGAGAAGAACACCGACACACAGGCGGCAATCGCAAAGCTGACAAAGAACTGGCCAACCACGCCGGGCATGAAGCCCACCGGGGCAAAAACGGCGATGATCGTGGCTGTCGTGGCCACAACGGCCAAGCCGATTTCATCTGCCGCTTCAATGGCGGCCGGATAGGGCTTCTTGCCATCGCGAATGTGACGGACGATGTTTTCGATTTCCACGATCGCATCATCCACCAGGATCCCGACTGTCAGCGACAAGGCCAACAGTGTCACCACGTTGAACGACTGGTTGAAAATCTCCATCACGAAGAAGGTTGGAATTAGCGACAGGGGCATGGCCACAGCGGCCACAAAGGTCGCGCGCCAGTCCCGAAGGAACACGAACACAACCAGCACCGCCAACACCGCCCCAAGCAACAAGGCCTCGATTGACGCGATGTAGCTTTCCATCACGGCGTCCACCGATGTGGTCACTTCTTCGATGGTGATATCGGCCCGCTCTTTGTCCAGTTCGGCCACCGCCGCGCGCACAGCCGTGGCCATGCCGACTTCACCCGAGGTTATGGTGCGGTTGACATTGAAGCCCACGACCTCTTCGCCATTAAGGCGCGCACGCCCCCGGGGTTCTGTCCAGCCATCCGTGACATCGGCCACGTCCCCGAGACGGATGGTACGGCCGTTGTTCAGCGTAATTCGGGTTTCTCGAAGTTCGTCGACTGAACGGGCACTGCCGAGGGTCCGGATCGCCTGTTCACCGCCAGCCAAATCCACCCGCCCACCCGGCAGGTTGATGTTAAAGCTGCGCAGTTGCTGGCTGATTTCGGATGCGGTCACACCCTGTGCGGCCAGTCGCGCCGGGTCGAGCTGGACCCGGATTTCCCGGTTAACCCCGCCGTCGCGCCCTACCGATGCCACGCCCTTGATACTCAGCAGTCGCTTGCCCACTGTGTTGTCCACGAACCAGCTGAGCTGTTCCGGCGTCATTCCTGGCCCGCGTACGACATAGTTCAGAACGGCCCCACCGGTGCTGTCCATGCGCTGAACCACGGGATCCTGAATATCCGCAGGCAAATCACTTCGAACACTGGCCACGGCGTTGCGCACATCATTGGTGGCGCGATCAAGATCGACCCCAAGCTGGAACTCGATTGAGACATTGGCATAACCATCGCCCAACGTCGTGTAGATGTGGCGCACAGAGCCAATGCCGGAGACGGAATCTTCGACGATCCGGGCGACCTGGCTTTCAATTTCCGCAGGCGCCGCCCCGGGCTGGGCCACGGTAACGGTCACAACCGGAAAGGTCACATCCGGGAAGTTGTTGATCCGAAGCTTGGTGAAGGACATCAGCCCCGCGATGGTGATCACGAGGAAGAAGATCAGGGTCGGGATCGGCTGTCGAATCGACCAAGAAGAGATACGATTGAGGCTCATGACAGGGGACCTCAGGACGCTTTGGCGGATTTAGCGGGTGCCGGCGAAGCCGCCCCCCCGACACGAACCGTATCGCCATCCACAAGGAAGGCAGCGCCCTTGACCGCAATGGTTTCACCCGTCTTGAGGCCGTCACGGATCAGGATGCGATCGCCCGCCCGCTCGCCGGTCTTGACGCGGCGCAAGCTGACCTTGTTCTTTTCACCAATGACAAACACTGAAGGCTGGCCCTCACGGTAGACTACCGCTTGCATCGGCACGCTCAGGGCTTCAGACACACCTGTGTCGATTTGAGTTCGCGCAAACATACCCGGCTTGAGAGCCGCATTGGCCGGCAGGGTAATGCGGGCATAGGCCAGACGGGTTTGGGCATCGATCATCGGCGTAACCAACCGGATCGTGCCTGTGGTTTCCACCCCACCCTCACCGATCACCCGGGCGCTCATGCCCGGCTTGAGGCGACGGATATCGGCTTCCGTGATCTCGGCATTCAGTTCAAGGCGACCTTCGCGTACCATTCGAAAGAGCTCGACACCCGGCGAAACAATCTGGCCTTTGACGACGCTGCGCTTGGTGATGAGGCCATCGACCGGGGCCCTGACCTGAGCCTGGGCCAGCCGCGCCCGGACCTCGGCCTGACCGGCTTCTGCAGCCATCACAGCGGCCTGGGTCGTTTGCAAGGCGGCCTGACGCTGATCGAGGCTTGAGGCGCTGAGGAACCCTTTGTCACTTAACTCCTTGGCCCGACCGAATGCTTTCTCCGCTTCATTCATCTGAGCCCGGGCACTCGCCACCTGCGCCGAGGCCTGTCTGAGTTGGGCTTGCAGCAGGGTATCATTCATCTGCACCAGCACCTGACCCTGGCGAACATAGTCCCCTTCCTCAGCCAGAACGGCCGTGGCCGTCAGCCCCCCTGTTTCCGCACCAATCGGTGCATCCTGCCAGGCGCCAATGGTGCCAGAGGCTGCGATCATCACCGGAACTTCGAGCGCGCGGACTGGCTCCGTCGTAACTGTCAGGGAAGCGGCAGGCCCAGCCTTTTCGTCTTTGCCCTTTTCAGACGGGTGACAGGCTGACAGCCCTGTCGCAGCCATCAGCCCGACAAGGGCAAGGGCTGCATAGGTCGCTGGGAAACGCGAAGCTTGAACCATGGCGTGAGAGTCCCGATCTTGTCTTTTGTTCAGTTTGGCATATAAATTCATTGACCCAAAAGTCAATGAAGTGTGTGAGGATTACGCATTTGCAATCTGCCCCTTGCTGCAAAGGCCCGGCTTCTGGTGGCATCCGCCAGAAAACTAAGGCTCTGAGACCCGGTCAGATTTTGGAGGCCGCCTTCTCCGCCTTCATTGAAAACGGTTACGCTGGCACCCGTATGGACGACATCGCCCGCAGGGCCGGAGTCTCCAAAGGTACGCTCTATGTCTATTTTCAGACCAAGGCCGACCTGTTCCGGGCCATGGCGCATTCCTTCACCGACCCATTGATGAAGGGGGGCATTGCGTTTGACCCTGCTGAGAACCCATGTCCGGTTGATCTTCTCCGCCAGTTTCTGGATCGGGGATATGAACTGATCGTCGGGGATCCCCGTGCTATCGAGTTTTTTCGCCTGATGATCGCCGAGGCCGGACGCGTTCCGGAAATCGCGACCTTCATAGCAGACGAGATGAACGGCGAATGCCAGGAAAACCTGCGCGATATTATTCGCTATGGCATCACACGCGGCGATTTTGCACCCGACAGCCTTGAACGTCTGACGCTGTATGAAGATATCCTGTTTTCGCCGACCATGTCGGTGTCGATTGACAAGATGGTGCTTCCGGCAGGCCCCTTGAAATACGAACTGTCCCACTGGAAAACCCTGCATCTGGACATGGTCATGGGCCTTTTACGGCCCGCCGCTTGGGTACAGCAGTCGCACAACCCGCGCGCAGCTTAGCAACATGCCGTGACAGGTTCTGGCAGCAGCCAGACGCAAAAAAGCCCGCTCCGGCGAAAACCGGGCGGGCTTTAGTCTTAAATGGCTCTCGCTATCAGGCGCTGACGACGGTTTGTTCAATCGCGCCGAAGATCGAGTGGTGCTTTTCGTCCAGCATCTCAATGCGGACTTGGTCCCCGTGCTGAAGGAACGGCGTTTCCGGTGCGCCCTTTAGGATGGTTTCGACCATCCGCACCTCGGCGATACAGCTATAGCCATGTCCGCCATCCCGAACCGGACGCCCCGGACCACCATTATCATCGCGGTTGGACACCGTGCCCGAACCAATGATCGATCCGGCACACAGTGAGCGGGTCTTGGCCACGTGAGCGATCAGGGTGCCGAAATCAAAGGTCATATCGACCCCGGCATCGGCCTCGCCAAATGGTTCACCATTGAGCGCAACCAATAAGCGGCCCGACAGCTTGCCGTCATTCCAGCGCTGGCCCAAGGCGTCGGGGGTCACCGCGACCGGCGAAAACGCTGAGGCTGGCTTGGACTGGAAGAAACCAAAGCCCTTGGCCAGTTCACCGGGGATCAAGCCGCGCAGCGACACATCATTGACCAGCATGACCAGGCGGATCGCCTTGAGGCAGTCTTCGCGGCTGGCCCCCTGGGGCACATCGCCGGTGACAACGGCGATTTCGCCTTCCATGTCGCAACCCCAGGACACGTCCGCGAGCGGGATCGGATCACGCGGCGCGAGGAACCCGTCTGAGCCACCCTGGTACATCAGCGGGTCGGTCCAAAAGGTCTCTGGCATCTCAGCCCCGCGCGCTTTGCGCACCAGCTCGACGTGATTCACATAGGCCGAACCGTCGGCCCACTGATAGGCGCGCGGCAGGGGCGAATGGGCTTCACGCTCATGAAAGCGCCCACGCGGCACGGCATCATGTTCAAGGCTCTCGGCCAGACCCCGCAGAAGCGGCTCGCAACGCGCCCAGTCATCCAGGGCCGCCTGGAGGGTCGGGGCAATCAAAAACGCATCGGTGTACCAGTGCAGGTCGTTCGACACGACCACCAGACGACCGTCGCGGCCGGACTTGAGAGACGCCAGTTTCATAGGTTCGTTGGGTCCTTAAAAAGTAGTCGGGATCATTCCGCTCAGAAGAGCAGAGATTTTTTTGTTTGTTTCGTCGGCATTCCGGGTTGAGGAAGCGGTTCCGTAGTCAAGACTTGACGTTGCATACCGTCAAGCATGTCGAGGATCATCGGTTTGTTGCCCCACAGCACTGCAAACTCTTCAAGCTTTTGACGCATCTGATTGATGCTATCTCTCATACCTGGGGTCTTGGGCTTATCGTCTTTGGGTTTTTCAGCGGGCTTCGATTCAGACATCGTCACAACGGTCGCTGGCCCCACGAAGCCAAAGCCAGATCCAGTGGAACTGGCAACAGCTGACGCCCCGCCTGTTGCTGCTGCAGCGGTCCCGCCACCAAGGTTGATCGGCACATAGACAGTGGCAGGCTTTCCGACCTGTGCGGCAACAGCTTCGTCTTTGGGGGTGTCGACTTTGGGCGTTTCACTCTTTGGAGCCACGTCTTTGGTCTTATCTTCCAGCATCTTACCGGCCAGAATGTCGACCATCGGCGAAACCGCCACTGAAAGGTGGCTGGCCATATCGAGATTGTGACCCAGCCGCTTCTTCAGCTCCAGCACCAGATCCTGAGCGGCCGATAGGGTGCCCCCGCCCGTCGCCGCCAGGGCCGACTTAACCTTTGCATCCACAGCCGTATAGATGGTCTCCGCCACCTTCTTACGACTGATTGCAGCTTTTTGTTCGGCATCCCTCTGGCCAAGTCGAAACAGCCCATAGCCCAATCCAGCCACAAGCAGGACGAATGCTAGTCCCAAGAGGAAACCCGTGCCGTCCGACAGCATCAAGCCAATGCTGCCCGCCTCATTTGGAAAATCGCTCGACGCAAACCCTTCGTCCATGGTCCCCAACCCTCAAGATACGTCAACACCCCGGCAACACCCGGGCGTGATCATAGGGTTAACAGACTCTGACACAGTACGCACGACACAGATCGTCCGAAATCGACACAAAGACGACTTTACCACCCCACCGGATCCTTATTTCGGCATCCAGCTGTTGACATATGCGGCGTTTTCCACGCTCTCGGCGCCGGGGCCAACATCGAGCGGATCGCGCGTATCGATCATCACCGCATATTCATCCGTGGCGGCTTTCGTCTGGACGAGCATGTTCTTGAGCGCCTTGGGATGCGGCCCATGGGTGAACCCCGCCGGGTGGAAGGTCATCATCCCCGCATCGATACCATCACGGCTGAAGAAATCCCCGGCGTGATAGAACAAAACCTCATCGTAATCGTCATTGTTGTGGAAGAACGGCACCTTGATCGCGCCCGGGTCGGTCTCGAACAGGCGCGGGGCAAAAGTACAGACGACAAACCGATCCGACAGGAAGGTCGTATGGGCCGACGGCGGTACATGATAGCGGTGGCTCATGATCGGACGGATATCCCGAACATTCAGCCGCACCGGGGCCAGCTCGCCATGCCAGCCCACGGCATCGAGCGGATTATAGGGATAGGTCGCCACCGAGACCTGACCGCGTTTTTTGATCTGAACCGGATAATCGCCAGCCACCGCTTGGTGATCGCGGAAGGCTTCGTCCATCTTGGGGGTATCGAGCAGCGCCGGATCAAAGATCGCGTGCGGCCCCAAAAGCCCCCGATCCGGCAAGGTATAGTGGGTGTTGGTGGCCTCGATCATCAGCACCTGGGTGCTACCCGTGCTGTTCAGACGCCACATGGTCCCGCGCGGCAAATAGAGGTAATCCCCGGCCTCATAGGCGATGCGGCCAAAGTCGGTGAACAGGTCACCTGAGCCTGAATGGACAAACAAAAGCTGGTCGCCGTCGCCGTTCCGCACCAGAGCCGACAGCCCCTCAAAGCGCCAGAAGCGGATTTCGGTCGCCTTATTGACCAGCACGACCGGTGCCGTCCAGGGCGAGGCCTCAGGGCTATTCAGGCCGTTCAGATCAAACGCGCGCGGGCGCAGCGGCCCCTCGAACGACGTCCAGCCGGTCGGCGGCTGGGGGTGATACAGAAAGGCGGCCGGTCCAAAGAAGCCTTCCTTGGACATTTCCCGCTCAAATGTACCCTCAGGCAGATCACAGTGAGCCTGACGCGAATGGCGGCCTTCCGCCCCGCGAACCGGGATCCAGTTTCGTTTCGACATCCGCGCACTCCCTCAGGCTTGTTTTTCAGCGCCAATCCCGCGCCGTTGATCGGTTATGCCTTAAAGCTGATATGGTTTCAACAGAAACCATATGCCGAGTGTATCGCTGTTTTTGCGGCTGGCAAGGGGGCAATATGCGACGCCCCCTCCCTTTTCATCCCGACTCAGTCTTCCTTGAAAATCCCGATCTCCGGCTTCTGGCCAGCGACTTGGCGGGCGCGGTACATGCCGGGGGTGTTGAAACTCCAGACCGCCTGACCGTCGCGGGTGACGGCGATAATGCCGCCATCGCCGCCGTCGGCCATCAGCTGATCGTGGACCACCGAATCGGCGGCCTGTTGCAGGCTGAGGCCCTTATATTTCACCAGGGCACAGATCTCGTGGGCTACCACCCGACGGATAAAGAACTCGCCCGTACCCGTGGCCGAGACGGCGCAACTGGCATTATCGGCATAGGTCCCGGCCCCGATGATCGGCGTATCCCCGACTCGGCCCCAGCGCTTGCCGGTAGTGCCCCCAGTCGAGGTGCCCGCCGCAATATTGCCGTTCTGATCAAGGGCCACCACGCCGACGGTCCCGAATTTACGCTCGTCCAGGGCCGCCATAGCGGGCTCAGTCATCAGACTCGCGGCCGGCGCCCCCACCGGACGCGGCGGCATGGGCAGGCCTTTTTCTTGCATCACTTCGGCAAGGCCCTTCCAGCGGCGCTCGGTAAAGAAGTAGCTGTTGGGCACCTGTTCGAGCTTGACCGAGGCGGCAAAGGCGTCGGCATTTGACCCCATCAGCATCACGTGTGGCGAGGCGTCGATCACCTTGCGCGCCGCCGAAATCGGATGACGCGTGGTGGTCAAACCTGCGACGGCTCCGGCTTTACGGGTCGCTCCATCCATGATGGCAGCATCCAGTTCGTTGCGTCCTTCGGCAGTAAAGACGGCCCCACGCCCGGCGTTGAATAGTGGATCGTCTTCCATTGCCTTGATGACGGTCTCGATGGCATCGAGTGCCGTGCCGCCACGCTCCAGCACGGCTGCGCCGTCCTTAAGTCGGGCGGACAGAGCGGCTTCATAGGCTGTGCGGGTCTCAGCCGTCATCTGGTCGCGGTCCATCACACCTGCACCACCATGGATCACGATCGTCCAGCGCGGGGCCATGGGCTGAGCGGGCTTAGCCTTGCTAGACTGAGATGACAAAGCAGGGCTCGCACTTGTCGTTAGAACGGCCAATACCGCCGTCGCGATTACGCGTCTCCAAGTCTCTTTAAGTTTCGCTTGCTTCATCAGCCTTCCCTCGCCCCTTTTTTTTCATGCTCGGTCACTATGTGGACCAACCGATTAAAGGCTGCCTTCCCTTGCTCTGGCAAGGGGGAAGGCAGGTAAACAACCCCCTGAAGTAACCGCGTTACATTTGGGGGCGCATTTTCATCCTGCCCTTTGATCTTTGAGCTAAGGGCCCTCAGGCTTGTTGCGCCGCGAGTGGCATCAAACCCGCAGCTTCGCAGTGCATGAATTAATCGTTCCGGATTCTGGCTCATGACGGGGAACAGCCAAGCTGCGTTTTCCGCAGCACCCCAGCCTGGAAAGAGCGTGCTCAGTTCAGGCCGCAGAGCCAGTGATCGGGCAGAATATGCGTAGTTCGCCATAAGGGGAGACTGCCTGAGCCGCCACTTCAGGAATTGGGCTTGGGGCCGAGACATGCGAAACCGATAGACAGACGGATCTTGGCCGGTAAAGCCCCTTGCCAATGCTGCAATCTGACTTTCTGGGTCACGACCCAGGGCCATCATGCCGGCAACCAGCGCACCGTAAACGGACGGATGACTCATCACTTTAAGGGCCAAATACTTTAGAACCCGGGTCTGAAATGCACGATGAGATCGCCGCGGATAGATCCTGATACGCTGGTATATGGCCTCAGCTAGTTCTAGGTCCCGAAAGACGGCGATCGCCCCCCCTAAGGCCGTCCAGCGCTTGATCGGCCCAAAACTGTAAAGCGCTACATCGGCCCCCTCAGAGATTGTTAAATGCCCTGAAAAGGCCTGGGCACAATCTTCAACGAGAAGACTTCTGTCTGATAGCGTGTGCGGCTTGAGGCCCGAGACTGGGTTTCGTGTGCCGTATAGATGCGCCACCAAGGCTATAGCCGTTCGAGGGCCGCACACTGCGTTCCAATCACTAGAAAAGGGCTTTAGGGTTGTGAGGTCCAGATCAACGCTGATCCGATCAAGCCCATGGGCCTCGACCAAGGCGGCCATGGCCTCGATGTTCACCCCGGACATGACAACCTCAGGGGCCTGCGGCAGGCGCTCCCGCTGCTCCGCGAGTATGGCATCCCACAGGGTTCGTACGGATAATCCGGGTACGCATGTCAGACCATTGACAACATAGGGGTCATCGCTATGCGCCGTTCCAGGAAACAAAAGCGCGCGCAGAAGGGCAATCCAGCCAATATCCAGTTTCAATCTCGGCTGCATGTCCTCCCCCAAAAACATCCAACGGACCAAAGCCGGATTCGTGGCATAAATGAGAAAAGGCCGCCCGGAAAGGCGGCCTTCAGAGTCTCAATGCAATAAAAATCAGGCCGGTTGAGCGGCGATGTCGCTGTCCGGGCCGGGCTTGTCTTCGCGGCTGCTGTCTGGCGTCGAGACCACCGGGATCGACGCACGAGTGACCGGCGGCGGTGTTGCGGCCCCATCATCGTCCCGCTGGATCGGCTTACCGTCGAGCAGATCCTTGATCTGGTCGCCCGAGAGGGTTTCAAGTTCCAGCAAGGTCTTGGCCAGCAGATGCAGGCCCTCAATCTTTTCGGTCAGGATCTGCTTGGCCTGATCATAGCCCTCCTGCACAAGGCGCCTGACCTCGCGGTCAATCACCTGGGCAGTCGCTTCCGAAATATTCTGTGTCCGGGCCACGGAATGGCCGAGGAACACCTCTTCCTGATTTTCACCATAGGCGACCAGACCGAGTTCATCCGAATAGCCCCACCGTGTGACCATGGCCTTGGCCAAACGGGTTGCCTGCTGGATATCCGAGGATGCGCCGGAGGTGATCTTGTCCTTGCCGAAGATGATTTCCTCGGCCACGCGCCCGCCCATCATGATGGCCAGCATAGAAGTCATCTGGGTGTAGTTCTGCGAATAACGATCCGCTTCGGGCAGCTGCATCACCAGACCGAGCGCACGGCCGCGGGGGATGATTGTGGCCTTGTGCACAGGATCGGCTGACGGCACCGACAGGGCGACGATGGCGTGACCGCCCTCGTGATAGGCCGTCAGCTTCTTTTCATCCTCGCTCATGGCCATGGACTTGCGCTCTGCGCCCATCATGACCTTGTCCTTGGCGTCTTCGAAGTCTTTCATCGAGACGAGGCGCTTGTCTTTGCGCGCGGCCATCAGCGCGGCTTCATTGACCAGATTGGCCAAGTCCGCCCCAGAGAAGCCCGGCGTGCCGCGGGCGATGGTGCGGAC
This sequence comes from Asticcacaulis sp., assembly GCA_046289215.1. GTDB lineage: Bacteria > Pseudomonadota > Alphaproteobacteria > Caulobacterales > Caulobacteraceae > Asticcacaulis. Next base: position 10,253 of record JBKBWB010000023.1, read on the forward strand.
GTCCACATCGGCGGCCAGCGGCACATGCTTCATGTGTACGCGCAGGATCCGCTCGCGCCCGGCCAGATCCGGGTTCGGCACCACCACCTGGCGGTCAAACCGGCCCGGACGCAGAAGTGCAGGGTCCAGCACGTCCGGACGGTTGGTGGCCGCGATCAGAATGATGCCTTCGTTAGCTTCAAAGCCGTCCATCTCGACCAGCAACTGGTTGAGGGTCTGTTCGCGCTCGTCATTACCGCCGCCAAGGCCCGCGCCCCGGTGACGGCCAACAGCGTCGATTTCATCGATAAAGATAATGCAGGGTGCGTTCTTCTTGGCCTGTTCGAACATGTCGCGCACACGGCTGGCCCCGACCCCGACGAACATTTCCACAAAGTCCGACCCGGAAATCGAGAAGAACGGTACGCCCGCCTCGCCAGCGACCGCGCGGGCCAGCAGGGTTTTACCCGTACCCGGAGGACCAACCAGCAGAGCCCCTTTCGGGATCTTGCCGCCGAGGCGCTGGAACTTGGCCGGATCTTTAAGGAAATCGACCACCTCACGCAGCTCGTCCTTGGCTTCGTCAACCCCCGCGACATCGTCAAACGTCACGCGGTTTTTGTGTTCGGTCAGCAGACGCGCCTTGGACTTGCCGAACCCCATGGCCCCGCGTCCGCCGCCCTGCATCTGGCGGAAGAAGAAAATCCACACGCCGATCAGCAACAGGATCGGCAACAGACCCGACAAAATGCTGACCAGCAAAGAGGTCTGAGCCGTCTGATACTTATCCCTCACGCCATTTTTGCGCATGGTAGACAAGAGCTCTTCCTGAGACATCGGAGTAATGGTGAAGAAGGTCTTGTCCTTCTCTTTCCAGGTCACCTTATCGCGGTGAATGATCACCTCTTTGCCCTTGAGCTTTCCGGCTTTGATATCGTCCAGAAGCTGAGCGTAGTTGACCTCTTTCGGGCCGGATGAGACCATGTCCTTATTGAACAGGCTCAGGGCGAGCACTATCGCCATGAGGACGCCCGCGATGACAAAGAGGGACCTGAAATTCATACCAACCTCAACCTGAGAAGCCACTGGCTCCGGAGTGAACCCCGCGTCATACAGGGCAAACACTCCTGAATGTCTAACATGGCGGTGTTAGGGCAAAAAAACTACCCGTCGACGCCGTCTGTCTCTACATAATCAGCGTGTCACGGTTTTGCCATGACGGAAACGACGCTAATCCGTGTCCGGAGACTGCAAGTCACGTTCACAGCGTATCCCACCCAGCGTCGCTTGCAATCGCTCCAGTCCGAGTGAGCACATAACTGGCAACCGCGTCTTACCCGCTCCGCCCGTCAACAGAACGGGAAGGCTCAGGCGTGCCATGGGCGTGCGCGGCAGTCTGGCCTTATCCTCTTGGGAAAGTCCCTTAAGATAGCCCCGTGCGGGGACTAAGATCCCGTCGCAATCGACCCGAACCTGCAAGCGGCGATCCCAGATGACAGTTTCGCCCGCCTGAACGGACACGGGCTTTGGCCGCGTCCGGCCAAACTCCCTACTCAGGAAAAGCAATGTCGGCGTTAAGTGCACATGTGTACCCCCCAGGGTCCTCATTGCTTCCGAGCCCTTCGTCCGCAGCAGTGCCAGAATGGGCTCTAACGCCTCAAGCCTGGGGGGGCGAGAGTCTCCAGAGACACACAGAATCAAGGCGGACAAGGCACGCAAGGCCGCTCCAGTGTCCTTTGGCAATAACAGTTCGTCTAAATCAGCCCGGGTCAAGGTCATTGCCCCAGAGCGATCTGCTGACACGGCGGTCAACCATCGTGATGCGTCCGGCTCAGAGAGTGTCAACGGCATCTCTTCAGTTTTGCTGACCAGAGCCTGACGCGCCCTGACCCGCGCAAAGGTTGGATTGGCATTGGCCGGATCCTCGATCCAGCACAGGTCCTTGGCCCTGAGCCAATCCCGCAAGGTCTCTCGGCGCAGCGCCAGCATGGGGCGGCAAAGCATAAGCCCCCTGCCCTCGGGCCAGACCGGGACGGGACGCCAAGGATAGAGCCCTCCGATCCCGGGGGTATCGGTCGCGCGCATGCGCTCATTTTCCAGCACATCATCCCTTGTATGGCCGACCAGCAAAACCCGCGCGCCCACAGACCGAGCCGCCTGACTCAGCAATCCATAGCGGGCGGTCCGGGCAGCCGCTTGCAGCCCGCGCAATGGCTTGGCGGGGTCCGTCCAAGCCAGCCCCTGCCAGGGGATACCGGCGGCATCGGCCATATCGGCCGCTTGCCGGGTCCATTGCGCGCTGTCTGGATTAAGTTGGTGATCGACCGTCAGGGCGACGAGTGACCGCCCCCGAGAACGAGCCCAAAGCACAGCCAACCAAAGCAGGGCATGGGAATCACTGCCCCCGGACAAGGCAAGGGCGATCGGCCAGTCCACTGGCCCGTCACAATATCGATCAAGAACCTCTTGGACCACCGAAACGGGGTCTGGGGTTTTAGGAACACACAGGTTCAAATGCAGATCAGACAGCCGGACCTCAGCCGCACTTGGCAGCCGTTCGCGCCTGGTTTGCGCGTGCCTTTATGGCGGTTGATGCACTGCCGGCATAGCGCTTGTCGAACTCGCTTAGTGCCGCACAGGTTTCCTTGGTCCGTCCCAAGTTGCGCAAAGATACGGCCAACTTGGCCGTCGCATCGGGTGCCCACTGAGTCTTGGGCCAGCCCCGCAGAGCCGTCGCGTAGGACACGGCTGCCTGAGCGTGGTCATCACGAATAAATCGAGTCTCGCCCAGGCGGAACCAAGCCTCATTGATTTGGGGGCTGTCGGGGTAGGTCTTGATAAAGGTCTCAAAGGCCAAGGCCGCCCCGTCATAGTCGCCGCCCATCATCATGCCCATGGCGGAATTAAAATCCGTCGTCGGATTACCCGTGGCGGTTGGCGGAGCTGGAGGCTGAGCCGCCTTTTCGGCGGATGTCAGGCGTGCTTCAAGTTCAGCCAGACGCACCTCAAGGGTGCCAACCTTCTTGCTAAGCTCAAGATTGGCATTGCCAAGATTTCGGGCGTTGAAATGCGCCTGTTCAAGGTCGCCGTTTAAGCGTTTGATCGCAGCTTCCTGATCATCCAGCTTACGCGCCAGAATATCGACCGTGGCCTGAAGCGCGATCACTTCGGGATCCGGCTCAATCAGGACCGGAGGCTCGTTGCTGTTTTCCTTGCGCTGAAGCGCGCGCTCCAGCTTGCGCAGATTACGGTCCAGTCGCTCCAGACGTTTCTTGTCCCATTCAATCCCGGGAA
>JBKBWB010000382.1:0-1848 GCA_046289215.1 Asticcacaulis sp.
CGTTTGTTCCTGACCGACGAAGTCGCCTTTATCGCCGGGGGCACCTATGGCTGGACCCGCCGCGATTATATCAATCTGCTGAACCGCAAGAATGACACGAAAAAGACCTTTGATTGGTTCGCGCCGCGTCTGGGGCTTCTGTGGGAAAACGCCGCCGGGACTCAGGTGTTTGCCAACCTGACCCGCTCGCTTGAGGCCCCGACCTATGGGGCGCTGGTCCAGGGGGCGATCCCCAACTTTGTGCCCGTTGAGCCCCAGGATGCCTGGACCGCCGAGATCGGTACCCGGGGCCGTCTCGACGGGCTGATCTGGGACCTGACCCTCTATCGCGCCGAAATCCGCAAGGAGATGCTGAGCTATATCGTCAGCCCGGATATCCCCGCATCGACCTTTAACGCCAACAAGACCGTGCATCAGGGCCTTGAGGCCGGGCTTGACTGGAAACTGGGCTCCGCAGCCGGCTGGACGGCCAGTCTGCACCAGACCTACAGCTGGTCGGACTTCCGCTTTGTCAACGACCAGGTCTATGGCAAAAACCGCCTGCCGGTGGTGCCGGAGCATATGTACAAAGCCGGCCTCAAGCTGACCCACAGCGCGGGCTTCAGCCTGACACCGTCGATGGACTGGGTGCCGTCCAAGACCTGGGTTGATTTTGCCAATACCACCAAGGCCCCGGGCTATACCCTCGTCAACCTGACTGCCCGCTACACCTCCAAACAGGGTTGGGATCTGTTTGCCGAAGCTCGCAATCTGGCGGATGAGCGATATGTCTCGAATGTCAGTGGGCTGACGAATTTTAACCTCGTTCCGGCTGCTTCGCGCGCGGTGTTCTGGCCGGGCGAAGGCCGGGCCGTGTTCGTCGGCGTGACCCTGACCCGATGAACAGGCAAGCGTCATTGATCCACCGGGCGCTGAAATGGGCGGTCCTGTTCGGCGTGCTGATCTGGGCCCTGTCGGGCTTGTTGCATCCGGTGATGTCCTGGACCGCGCCGCGCCCGGCCGAGCGCATGGCCCCGCCCCTCTTGGTGGCCCTGCCCGGCCGTGACCCTGGTCCGCTGCTTCAGGCCGCCGGGATCATGCAAAGTCGCGGCCTGATCCTCAGTGAGCTGAACAATCGGGCCGTTTGGTTGGTACGGCCCATGGCCCCCGATGCCCTCCTGACGGTGCTGGACGCTGAAACCGGGGCCCGCATCATCTCGGGTGAGCGGGACCGGGCCATTGCGCTGGCCCGGCATTTTCGCGGTCATCCGAAGGCCGAGATCGTCGAGACCGAGCGCCTGACCGCGTTTCGGGATGACTATCCGGCAGTCAACCGCATTGTGCCGGTCTGGCGCGTGCGCTTTGCCGGCCCCGAACAGCTCGATTACTATATCGATGTGCCGGGCAACCGGTTCATGACCGCCGCCAATGCTCCGCGCCGGGTGATGCTGAGCCTGTTCCAGCATTTGCATACCGCGAAATTCCTTGAGGGGCTTGAGCCGCTGCGGCTGGCGCTGCTGAGCGGGCTGTTGCTGGCGATCACGGCCATGAGCGTGACCGGGATTATCATGCTGCTGCGCTGGCGAGGCCGCGCGCCCTTGCGACGCTGGCACCGCTGGCTGGGCTATGTGGCCGCCCCGGCGGCGCTGGCCTGGCCCCTGACCGGGCTGTTGCATCTGTGGACGGCCTCGACCCTGAGCCAGCCCGCGCCTGCGCCCGCAGCCCCCTTTGCGATCACAGAGGGGTTGCGGTTGCCAGACACCGCGCCAGACACCCCCTTCGGACAACCCATTGCCTCGTTGACCCTTCATGGCGGCTATGGCGGGGAGGCCCCGATTGCCTGGCGGTATGAGCCGACCCGCACGACCG
>JBKBWB010000024.1:0-13464 GCA_046289215.1 Asticcacaulis sp.
AGATAGATGGGCAGGTAGGACCATCCATCCGCTACAGCCGTCCCGACAGCGCCATAATAGGTCCAGCTGGTGCAATAAACGGCAAGGGACAAGGCATAGGCAGGGACCCTTAAGCTCTGTTTCAGCGCTTTGTCGCGAGACACCTCAGCCCAAGAGGCAAACGCAAACAAGGCAATGGCGTATAATAACGCCACCAGCAAAGGCAGGACTTCCTGCATCGTTTCCCGAATTCCCAATCGTTCGCCGATTTATACCGGCGTTATGGCCGATCATGCGCCGTGCGGTACGCATTGGCAATCGACGTTCCTCATCACACGGTGGCACAGTTACGCTTAGTGCAGTCAAAGGGGCCTTGAGGTTCGAAAAGGTTCAATTCTTCGCTGAGGTTGAGGACGTCTCAAGGTCGGATCGGTTCACGCTCGATATGGCTCAGGGACTGGTGCAGCCTCAAGCAAACACCAGATGCTTTAGCGGTAAGGCGGCGGCCCCAAGGGCCGTGGCGTCGCCTGTCACCTCGGACGGGACGATGCGGGGGCGGGGACGATCCAGACCCCGCACCGGCGCATTTCTCAACTCTATGCGCTGAATCATGCGCTCCGCCAGGGCGCGTGGAAGCCGCCCGCCCAGAACAATGGCGTCCGGGTCCAGAATGGCCCAGCTGGCCGAGCAGGCGAGAGATAACGAGTCACTGATGCGGTTCAGCCAGTCGTCTACCGCTGGAGCGGTGACATCCAGCTCGGCCAACAAGGCCCCAATCGTGTCGAACCCCTGGCCGCGCTGGGCATAACAGTGACGCAACAGATCCAGCGTGGGCGGGACGTAAAGGCTTTGGGGCACAGCCGCCGCAAATTCCCCGGCATTGCCATGGACCCCGCGTACCAGCCGCCCATCAAGGACAAGCCCGCCGCCAAAGCCCGTGGCGATATAGAAATAGGCAAAGGTCCGGGCCCATAGGCCCACGCCAACCAGACTTTCCCCCGCTGCGGCGACATTTCCATCATTATCGGCCCAGACGGGCACGTGGAAAAACGCCTCGAACAGGGCGGCCACGTCACATTGTGCCCAGTCTTCCAGACTGGCAGGCGGGTTAAACCGCCGCCCTCCCTCAAGGGCAAAACCGGTAATGCCCACGCCGATCCCAACCAGTTTATCTCTATGGATCTTGGTGTCCTGACACAGTTGATCCAGGGCCGCTGATGTCGCCTCAAGGACGCTGGTGCGCGACATATCGGGTGGGGTAAGGGTCAGATATCCTCGTGCCGTGCTGCTGAGATCCATGATCATAAGCGACACCGCATCGGCCATGATCGACACGCCCAGGGTAAAAAGGTGATCTGGATTGAGTTCGAGCACGATACTGGGCTGACCCCGGCGTCCCGAGGTCAGGCGCGGGCCGGTCCGCAGCAGGCCCAAGTCTACAAGATGACCGACAGCGCGGGAGATCGCCTGTTGTTTCAAGCCTGAGGCCTGCACCAATTCTGTCTGGGTCGTAGCCTGCCCGGACTGGATCAGTCCAAGGATCAAGCGATCTGTTTCTGATCCCGGCAAGGCCGGTCCGCGCGACTGATACATGAAAAATTCCTGCCTTGGTGCCGGATATCAAGGGCCAGGCCCGCTTGCAACGTGCGATGGATTAAAATTATTCAAAATGCGTATTAAATATGCAGTGTCATGGATTTTTTAGGGTATTGGCCCGCTTTCTCGCGAGGGCGCGGGCCTTTTGGGCGAAGATCGGGTCGCGATCTGGCTTTGGTGTCATAATTAATACGCATATTGCGTTTAATTGCGGAGCATCACATCACAGGAGGCCGGGGATGGCTCGTTCAAATCTACTCACTTTTGGTTCGGCAACGGCGCTGGCCCTTGCCCTGGGGGCGCCGTCCGTTATGGCGCAAACGCAATCGGCAACCCCTGAGCCGGGCGTGCAGGAAGTGGTGGTGACGGGGGTGCGTCTGCAAAACCGCCGGGCCATCGATATCAAGCGGGATACTCTCGGGGTCGTGGATTCTCTGACGGCGGATGATGTCGGGCGGTTGCCAGATTTCAATGCCGGGGATGCGCTGCGCCGGGTGCCGGGCGTCAATGTGTTCTTTTACCAGGGCGAGCCGCGCCACGTCTCCCTGCGCGGTCTGAACGCAGACTATAATTCGACCACGGTGGATGGTTTCCACATGGCCTCGCCGGACCCGGATGGCCGCCGCGTGTTTGTCGAGGTTTTGCCGTCTTCGCTGGCCTCCCGCATTGATGTGGTCAAAACCGCCCGAGCGGATATCGAGGGCCATGCCATTGGCGGCACGGTCAATTTTGTGTCTCGCAGCCAAAAGGATCTGGGCCGCGATCGCCTGCGTGTTTCAGGCCGCTATGGTACGTTCTTTCAGGACAAGGCCTTTGGCGGGCGCACGCCGTCCTATGATCTGGATGTGACGGGTGGCTTCCGGTTCGGGCCGGATAACGCCTTTGGTCTGGTGGTGTCGGCTTCGCACTGGGCGCGCGAACTGTTTGTTCCGCAACTTGAAACCGGCGGCCAATCCTATTTCTACAACGACAATGGCACCCGCTCGACGACCCCTTATGGGGGCAATGGCCAGTGGGTCCCATCCGAACGCCGCTGGTATGTCTATGACAATGACCGCGACCGTTCGGGTCTGTCGACCAAGCTGGACTGGACCCCGGGCGGTGATTTTTCCGCCGTCGTGAGCGCCTATTACTATCAGCACAATGAACAGTCTGATCGCTACGAAACGACCGCTCAGGTCCAGGCCTCAGCGACCGTGGCGGGCCAAACCCCGCGCAGCGGAACCCTCAGCAACGTCAATCAGATCGTCCAGCTGGGACAGCTGACGTTCAAGCGGTCCGTTTATGGCTTGAACCTTACGGGCCGCTATCAGCCGTCAGACGATCTCGACATCGAGGCGCGCCTTGGCTGGTCGGGAGCCCATTCGGAAAACCCGCAGCGTTGGGACCAATTCCAGCAGAACGGACTGGCCTTTGGCTATCAAGTGGGCGATCCCGTCCATACCTTCACGGCGGTCAATCCGACTTTGGCGCTCGATCCGGCACGCTATGCGCTGGTCAATCATCGCGACGAAGAACAGCGGGTCACCGAGCACGTCTATGATGCCGAGCTGACGCTGGCGTCCCGCATGAAAGCCGAGGGCTTTGGCTACAAGGTTGGTGCGCGCTATCAACGCACCGTCCGCAGTGTGGGCTTTGAGCGGGTCACCTATACCGGCACGGGCTATACCCTGGCGGATACGCTGGATACGGGTCGCGGGCTGGCTCCCTTTGGCAGCACCGGCAAGGACTTCTTTGCCATCAGCCTGCCCCGAGCCGATGCCGCGTTCGAGCGGTTCCGTACCTCGCTCAAGGCGACGCCGGATGTCTCGGCCAACAACAACGGCGACTATCGCCTGCATGAGGATATCCTCGGGCTTTACGCCATGGGCCGTTACCAAACGGGACCTTGGACCGTCAGCGCAGGTGTTCGCTATGAGCAAACGGACGTGGATGCGGAAGGCCGTCGCAACGTCAATTCTCAGTGGGTGCAAAACCGCGTCAAAACCAGTCGGGGGGATGTCCTGCCGAGCGCAACGCTGGCCTATGCGGTGAGCGACGATCTTCGCCTGACGGCCAGTGTCTCGCGTGCCTTGGGCCGCGCCCGCTCTTCGGATCTGGCCCCGCGCGGAGAGACCCTGACCGATAATGGCGTGGCCACCCCGACCTTGTCGCGGGCCAACCCGGACATCAAGCCGCGTCTGTCGACCAACCTAGATCTGGCCCTGGACTGGTTCTTCGATGGCCGCGATGGTCTGTTGTCGGTCGCCCTGTTCCGCAAGTCGATCGAGAACGAGATCTTCACCTTCGGCCAGCTCGAAACGGTGGCCCTGAATGGTCAGAACCGGGAAGTTCTGGTCACCCAGGCGCGCAATTCGCCGGAAACGGTCACGGTCGATGGGATCGAGATTGGGTTTGTCAAAAACCTGACCTTCCTGCCGGCTCCGTTTGACGGGCTGGGGGTGAGCGGTAACCTGACCCTGTTGAATACGGACTTCCCGGTTACTCTGTCTGACAAAAAAATCGTTCAGGCTCCGGGCCTGCGCGAACAGGCCGAGGACATGCTCAATCTCAACCTGTTCTATAACAAGGGGCCGATTGAGGCGCGGGTGGCCTATAACCGGGTCGGCAAGCAGTGGGAAAGCCGGTTCTCGAACCTGACCAGCCAGGCCGAGTTTTATCGCAACCGCTTCCAGCAGCCGTTTGAGACCGTGGACCTTCAGGTTCGCTATGCTCTGACGGACCGGCTGTCGCTGCAACTCGAAGGGCAGAACATCTTTGATGAGCGCAAGCAGGATAACATCGGCCGCGCTCAAGAGATCCCTCAGGCTCTGATCGGTATGGCTCCGGCCTATTATCTCGGCGCCAGCTACCGCTGGTAGTTTAACTCTGGCGACGGGCAGCCCCTTGTCCGTCGCCCTTTTTCTTTCATGGAGTGAGCCGTGGGTTGTTTTAAGGCGTTTTTGGGGGTCGTGTTCTCGTTCATTCTGGCCGCCCCTGTGGCAGCTGAAACCGTATCGAAGGCGGGCTCCCAGCTACGCCAGAGGTTTCTGACGCCGGATGAGACGGTGATCGTCGTCGCCCATCGGGCCTGCTGGCGGGAAACCACGGAAAATGCCGTCTCGTCGATCGAGGCCTGTATCCGCCTCGGCGTGGACATGGTCGAGGTCGACGTCCGCCGCACCCGCGATGGCGTTTTGGTGCTTATGCACGATGAAACGGTCGATCGGACCACCTCCGGGTCCGGGCGGGTCGAGGACATGGACTATGCGGACTTTAAGACTTTACGTCTTAAAAGCCAGGCGGGCGGTGGTGACGCTGTCTTAACCGCCGAAGCGCCGCCGACGCTGGAGGCCGCCCTGATTGCCGCGCGCGGGCGCATTCTGGTCAATCTGGACATGAAGGCCGATCTCTATACCGAGGCCCTCCACATCGCGCAAAAGGTCGGGGCACAGGACATCATTTTGATCAAGGCCTATCTGGCGCCCGGGGATCCGCGTCTGGCCTTTGTCGACCAACTTGGGGGGGCGCTGTTCATGCCGGTTATCGGACAATGCACGCCCACGAAAAAGCGCGACTATTGTCCCGAAACCGGGACTGAGGCTATTCGAGCGTTTGCGGCTTATCCGGCCTCGGCCTACGAGATCGTCTTCCATGATCCGGCCTTTTTCAGGGACGCTGCGGCTCTGGCCCAATCGGGTGGGCGCCGTATCTGGGCCAATACGCTGCAACCCGGCCATGCGGCGGGTCTTGTCGATGCCGACGCTGTGCGCGATCCCGATGCGGTTTGGGGGCGACTGATCCGGTTAGGCGCAAAAATTATCCAAACGGATAATCCGCGCGAACTGCATGAATATCTGATCCAAAGAGTTAAGCCAGAGAGCCCGAATATGCCTTAAGCTGCATGGGCATTGCGGCGGGGTTTTGAGTACAGAACCGTCAAGGCGAGGCAAAGCGCGGCCGTTAGGTATTCAGATCACCAACTGGGTTCAACGTGGCCTGTTTGTGCGTGATGCGGTGAGGGCCGTATTCACGCACTGGACTTTCCCAAGATTAAACACCGGCTCATTCACCTTCAGATCCTGTATTCGGATCAGGCAAACGGTCTTTCCGTCCTGGATGACTTCAAGACTTTGGTCCGCCTCCGAAAGATCGATCTGAAAGCGGCCATCGGCTTCAATGCGGCTGTTTGTCCATTGCCCTTTTAGCGAAACCGCCCTCATGGGGTTGCCAAAGGCATCGACGATCTGGCCATAAGCCGTCGTAATCTGGGTAAAGCGCGCCGTCAGAGCGGGAACATTCCCCGGATAAAGGATGACAGACTTCTGCGTTTCATCACCGCTTAACGCGGCTCCATTTTCCGGGTGAAGAGACACGGTGTAGGACCGGTAGGCGGGCAGGGCGACAAATCGCCGTGCACCGGGTGGGACACTTACCGGTTGAGCGCCATCAATCAGCGCCAACAGCTTGCCAGAACCCTTGGATTGATTTTTGATCGTCAGGCCAGACGTCTGACCGGATTGTCCACCTAGGGTCATCCCTTGGGGTGTCAGCACCACTTGCGTCCGGGTCGTGGCGGTCCAGCGGGTGATGGGCTGTTGGTCGGACCGGGTGGCATTGACGCTGGCAGACCCTTTGTCGGTATCGACCATTCCCCCCAGCATATAGAGGGTTGCCCCCTCAGCTCGGTCTATACTGAGTTGTCCGCTGAGCGCGCCATTGGCCAGAGGCTGATTGGCCTGTAAGCCCACCCGGTAGCGGGTATCGGTTTGGTGACGGCGCGGCCCGCGAAGTCCGTAGTCGGCATCCATCTGTGCGTATCCGGACAATTTCCCCATGAAGGCATCAAAAGACCGGGTCATGCGTAAGCCGACGTAACGATCGCGCTCGGTCACGCGCAGGTCCCCCGCCAGCCGCAACCCGGATGAAGCGATGTTCCGCTCATAGGTCAGGTGAAGACTGTAGGACTCGCCAAACTGTTCACCTCGGCGGCCATAGCCACTAAGAGACAGGCGCCCGTTTTTCAGCGATCGGGCCAGTGAAGCGCTGGCTTGCCAGTAGTTTTCGCGCGTCCGCAAAAAGTGCGAGTACTGGGCAGTCGTGCGGGCATAGTCCGGGGCTGTATCCTGGCCATGGACATGGGAAACCTGCCCGGAAAAGACCCATCGGCTGAGTGACTGGCGTGCAGACAGGGATGCGGCCCGCTCTCCACGCGCACTGATCCCAGCGGCCAGATAAAGATCCGATTTGCGACCTTGCCATCGCAAGGAGCCTTCAAGGAACTGATCCTGTTTTTGAGCGATGACGGCCACAGTGATGGCGGTGACCCGCGATAAACGACGGGTCTGGCCGGCCCGAAATTCAAACCGGTTGGCGTTGGGATCGTCGATCGGGTTGAAATAGCTGCCCCGCGACACCCCAAGCTCGATGAACGACTGGGCGGCACCGGCCGGGGGGATGCGGGCTTGTCTGGAAAACACCTGGGTCTGCCGGGTCTGGGACAGGCCATCATCGATCAGGAGTTCAAGATCATAGGTTCCACCCGGAAACCGTCCTGTATCCAGAGTGATTTCCCCCGCCCCATAGCGTTGCGAGGACAGGAGCACAGACCCGGCAAAGACATCGATCCGGGCCGGACGATTGAGATAGACGCGCACGGGCGTATCAAAGGCCTTGTCCTGATACGCAAGATCCTGAAGCGTGTCCGCAAGCCTCAGGCCCAGCAACCGTTTCGGGGCGAGGAGGGCCGTGGGGGTGGCCTCGAACAGGCCAAGACTAGCGATCCGCCCGTTCAGGCGGTGATGCAGTACACCAGTACGCAGATCCTGGCCTGACTTACCGACCTGCCCGTCGATCTGAAGATGGGTATCCCCCCACCCAAGGGTCATCTGGGCATCGGTGGTCCAGAAGTCGGTTTGCCGATCCTGTCCGCTCGCAAAGGCCGACAGGCTAAGCAACAAGGCCGGATCTGGACGCGCCGCAGGAAGCCGCGCCAGGCTATCCAAAGGGCGTTCGACGATCTGGTCTGCCGCGAGATGGAGGCTTAGTTGGCCGTGCTCTGTGTCGTGGATGACACCGGCGATTTCGGGGGACAGTGTATCGCACTCAGCCACGGGCTCTGGCCCACAGGCCCTTGCCGCATGGGATGGAAGCGGACCGCTTAGGGCCCGGACAACCGATCGCGGTGAGATCAGTTCTGGCAAGAGCGCAACAAGGGCCGCCGGGTCCAGGAGTTCGACGCTTCCCGGCCGGATTCGGACCTTATGCAAACCAAGATCCTGACCGCGAAAGCGAACCCGAAGGGTCTCTTCGCGCGCCTCAGCCAGATCTTCGAAACCGTCCGGGGTTGCGTTTATCCGCCGTGAGATCAAGAGTGGAGATGTCTCTCCAGACTCGGATGCGAACCGGGTTTCATGTCCGTGGGGTGCCTGTTGAGCTAGAGTCTTTGATGGACTGAGCAGTAATATGCCAATCAAGCCTATTCCGGCCAAACGCCCCCTTACGGTCGACACCTTTAGTGGCCCCGGGATCACGACTGGGCCTATTCTGCCGCCAAGGTGATCTGGAAGGTGGCACTATAGTTCCCGACAGGCGTATTGGGCGGAATTTTGCCGGAACTTGATCCTATAGAATAAACTATAGAACCGGTGACGCCAGTACTACAGGTCTCAGATCCATTATTTCCGGTAACGCCAGTTTTGACTACGTCGTCGCTGATGTTTGACGCGCTGTCGAAAGATTGGCCTCCGGTTTGAATACTAAGATGGATAGGCAATTCACTGCCCGCGCTTGATACGAGTTTAAAGCCCTTGCCCTTTTCGGGGTTTGATGTCCGGGTGACCGTTAGCTTGAATGTGGGGCTGTTGTGGTAAAAGCAAACAAGGCTGTCCGTCCCCGAGAGGCTCTGACTGTAATTGGCCGGAAAAGTCCCGAAATTGATATTGTTCAGCCCGGTAATCCGCACCTGATTGGATGTGGACTGGGTTAAGGTCAGAGAAATGTCTTGCGACCCTGTTGATGTGCTGCCCAGGCCACCTTGGGATTGCGCCATACAAAAGGTCGGCGTGGCCAGAAGGCATAGTATAATTGCAGATCCATTTAAGAGACGCATCTTTATTCCCCCTTTCTTCATATTGCGAAACCTTGACATCAATTTGTGATTTTGTTTAAAAATTTAATTTGATAATAATTAAAGTGTAACTTTTTGTCAATTGGTAAAATTGTATAAATTTAAACATATGAGTGTGTGGCATAAATAAATGAAAATGCCGCTTTGGGCTCGAATGTAAACTATTCAGCGGCAAGGGTTATTTGAATTGTGGCGCGATAATTTCCTGCGGGCGTGTTTGCCGGAATTGTTGTGCTTGCAAGGGAATAAAAGATCGAGCCTGGGCCACGTTCGTCTTGACATGTTTCTGAAGCTGTATTCCCGCGCACACGGGCAATTGACACACCATCGGTGATAACGGGGAGGCCCTCGCTAGAGTCCTTGCTATTGTAAGTGGGGGGGCACATGAAGCGAAAGCAAGCTTCAGTTCTAACTTTCAAATAAAGTGGAATCTCATGGCCTTCATTTGAAACTAATTTGAAGCCCTTTGGTTTTTCTGGATTTGAAATCCTTGATACTGTCATGCTGAATGACGGACTGTTGTTATAAAAGCACACAAAATCTGTAATCCCGCCTATAGCCTGTGTGTGGTTTGTCGGGAATGTTCCAAGGTTGACATTGTCCAGGCCTGAAATCCGGACCTGACTGTTGGCGGGAGACGGCTGTGTCAGGTTGATGGTCACATCATGAGAGCCGGTCGAAGTGCTTCCAAGCGTGCCTTGAGTTTGTGCCATTGCGGTCGAGGCCATGGCGCCAAAGCCAAACACGATCGCGAATTGGATGAAAATGCGCACAAGTCCCCCCGCTGATCGGCCATGCAGCCCTGTGTCAGGCTCGCCCCCCCCTGGGGCGCATGGTTGGCTACATGACGTTCATATGTTAGAGAAAGTGGGGGTGTCAACCCAAGGATTAATAGGCTTTCGGGTCGATTGTAGGGGGTGGGTATGAGGCAGTTTGTAAGCGGTCGAACAGGGCCACTCTGTCATCACAGTCTATTGGGCGTGTGCCTGACCCTGATGCTCTTTGGTGTGGCCCATGGCCAGATCGCCGTCGATAAGGCCGTCGTGATCCTGAGCAAAGAGCCAAAGGCCCAGATCATCGTTAGCAACGCGAGCCAGCAGCGCGCTTTTGTTGACATTGCCGCCCGGCGGATCGAAACCCCGGGCGAAGCCGAGGAGCGGCCCCTGGAGAGTTCAGATCCTGAGCAGGTGGGTTTGCTGGCTTCGCCAAACCGTCTGGTGCTCGAGCCGGGCGAGCGCCGCTCTGTACGGATCAATCTGTTGGGTGGCAAGGCCGCGGCGGATCGGGTATGGCGGGTGCTCGTGCGCGAAGTGACGGGGCCGGACGAGGCTCAGGGGCTCGCAATCCGCACCACCTTGGCCTATGACGTGCTGGTAATCGAGCGCCCCGACGCGCCAAAAGCCATTTTGGCTACGCGCCGCACATCGGAAGGGCTGGTTGTGACCAATACGGGCAACACCTTCCTTGTGCTGGATCGCGGTCAGGCCTGTTCGAGTCTGTCGCCTGACACCTGCACGCCCCTCACGGGTAAGCGCGTCTATGCTGGAAAGAACTGGACCATACCCCTTGCGGACCCAAGGGCCCGGGTCGAGTTCGAGCTGACCCTGCCTGAAGAAGCCCCCAAGCGCATTACCTTGCCTTGATGGTCGAATGGCGGACAGAGGATCCGTATGCTTTGCCCGCACTGATGACTATCAGCAAGAGGGCTCCCCCCATCAACTATGCCTATCACCTTGATGCCGGGCGCTATGCCCGATTCCTGCGCAGCTATGCTGAAGCGCGCGGAGTGGTGCGCCATGAAGGCCAGATTATCCGTGAGGACGACGAGTTGTTCACCGAAACGAGCTGGGCTGCGGTGATGATGGGCCGGGGCCTCAAAATGGACGGACATAATGTCATGGCCGACCGATTGAAAACGGCGGAGATCAAACGCGAACTGGACGGGATCGGGCAATCCATCCGCTATGTCGTCCAGCATATGCCCAGCCACGGCGATTATCTTGAAAGTATTGCCCGTCATTGATGCGAGGGGCGTGAGTCAAATTTATAATATATATTATGTATGTTGTATTAATTTAACGCTATTTTTATTTCTATGATGTTTTTTTAATTATGAATAAATTTCTGTGGTATTTTATATATTGAATGGTGATGTGCGTATATTGTGAATATTTTTCTTGATGTTGTAAAACTTTAAGCCTGCCTCAAACTAAATTCCTTGGGGGGATTTAATAAAACTGTCGCGAGGCCCTGATAAATCCTGTTGCGGGATTTAATGGGCATCGGGAGATTTATCATGTCCTCTTTTGAATGGTTGGGCCGCGTCAAACGCGCGGGCAAGCTAGGCGCGGTTTCCGTTCTGGCGATGACTTCCGGTCTTTGGGCGTCTCAGGCCCTTGCTCAAGCTGCGAACGCGGGGGCCGAAGACGATGTGCAAACCGTCGTCGTGACCGGTTATCGCGCCAGCGTCGAGCGGTCCTTGCGGATCAAGAAGGCCGAGTCCGGCTTTGTCGATGCGATCACTTCCGAAGATATCGGCAAGTTTCCGGACCTGAACCTGTCGGAGTCGCTGCAGCGTGTTCCGGGTGTGACTCTGAACCGCAATATCCATGGTGAAGGCCGCTCGATCAATCTGCGCGGCCTCGGTGAGACCTTTACCCGGGTCGAAGTGGACGGCATGTCGGGCCTGCCCAATGGGACGGGCGGGCGGTTTGGCGTGGCCCAGGCCGGGCGCGCGTTCAACTTTGAAATCCTGGCTTCGGAGCTGTTTGACAAGGCGACGATCTATAAAACGCCGCTGCCGGAGCTGACCGAAGGCGGTCTGGCCGGGACGGTACGTCTCGAAACCCCCAAGCCGCTGGCCTATAAAGGCTTCCGCGCCGTGGCCAATGTCATGGGCGGCTATAGCGAAAACACAGGCAAGACGGATCCGCGCGTCTCGGTTCTGGTCAGCAATAACTGGAACGACCAACTGGGTCTGTCGGCTTCGCTGGCCTATTCCAAGACCGGCTTTGAGACCAACACCGTAGAGGGCGGAAGCTGGCGGCCTTTTTCGGCGGTCAATACCGGTGCGATTAAAGAGACCGACCCGACGATCCTGAAAGCGCTGATCGCTAACGGCCCGCGCTACTATCACTATAGCGACAATCGCGAAACGCTTGGCGGTACCTTTGGTTTGCAGTATCGCGCTTCGGACACCCTGATGCTGTCGCTGGATGCCCTCTATGGCACCATGGACAGCAAGACCCGAGGTCTGCGTGATGACATGGCCCTCGAAAGCGGCCTGAACGCGCCGCTTTCGGCCACGGTTGAAGACGGCATCATCACCTCGGGCCGCTTCACGGGCATGCAGCAGCGGGTCGGTGACAACTTCATCGCCATCAAGGAAAACATGGGTCAGATCGTGGCCCGTGCCGACTGGCAACCGGCTGAAGGCTGGCTGATCCAACCGTCGCTGGGCTTTGCCCGCCGTGAAGCCGATCGGACTTGGAGCCTTTATTCCTTCCGTCTGTCGGACAAGGGCGTCTTTGATCCGGGTGTGGTGTCCTATACCCGTCGTGGCGATATCTTGGATTTCAGCTCGACGGCGACGGACTTCACCAAGGGCGCGGAAAACTTCCTGTTCAACGTCTTCATCTATCGCCCGACCAAAGATGAAATCACCGAAAATCAGGCCAAGCTGGATGTCACCCGCAGCTTTGACGGGGTGATGCGTAATGTGAAGTTTGGTCTGCGCTATGCCGACACGGTCAAGGACCGGGTCGGGACCCAAGAGCGTCTGAACGTCCGCTCGGGCGTGAAAAATGCTGATGTGCCCAACCTGTCGCAGGTGTCGAGCCTGGTCTCATTCGGGGTTGATGGAACCACGGCCCCGTCGTCGCTGCTCGGTGTGGACGAGGACAAGATCCGCGCTGTCTTCTATCCGTACGGCACCCCGGTCACGGGGACGGCAGTCACGAACTTTAGCGGCTTTGGCGCCCAATCGACCTATCGCATTCAGGAAAAGACCTTCAACGGCTATGTGTCGTCTGAATTCGCCACCGATGATTTCACCATCATCGGCGGTCTGCGTTATGTCCGCACGCAGCAGATTTCGATTGGCTCCACCGTGGCCAATGTCAATCTGCCGACCCAATCGATCACCCCGGTTCGCTATTCCGAGACCTATTCGGCCTTCCTGCCGAGCCTGACGGCGAAATGGTCGCTGGATCGCAACCTGATCCTGCGCGGGGCCTATTCGCGCACCCTGACGCGTCCGGACTATGATGCCTTGGCCCCGTCGGAAACCGTGCGCGGCATTGATGCCAGCGGTGGGACGGGCAGCAAGGGGAACCCCAACCTGAAGCCCTATGAGTCCGACAACTTTGACATCGGCGTGGAATATTACTTCGGCAAAGACGGCCTGCTCTCCGCCAGCGCCTTCTACAAAAAGATGGGCGGCTTTATCGACACCAATACCTCGGTTGAACAACGCAGCTATCCGCGCCAATCCGATGGTGTGATTGTCACCGGACCGATCACCTTTACCCAGCCGGTCAACAGCGTTTCGGCCTCGGTCGAAGGGTTGGAGTTTTCGGGCCAGAGCCGTCTGTTCTTCCTGCCGGGTCTGTTCTCGAACCTGGGCGTTCAGGCCAATCTGACCTTCACCAAGAGCTCGGCGGATTTCGCCATTGCCAATGATGTTCGCAAAAGTGGCCTGCCAGGCCTCTCACGCCGCAGCCTGAACACCACGCTGTACTACAGCGATGAGGCTCTGGATGTGCGCCTGTCCTATGCCTGGC